>CANQOG010000040.1 GCA_947625415.1 uncultured Clostridia bacterium | reverse complement strand
GAAATCTCAAAAATCAATAATCAAAGCAAGTTTAAGATTTTTATAAAGAGAAATCCTACTAAAAATTTATGCTATCTTTGCTTAATGCTTAATTTGACAAGATGACTTAAAAAGTGTATAATAATAATTGCTTATGTTTTTTTGAAAAGACTATGTTATGAGTAATTGTATTTACAAATGACTCATTAACAAGTCAAACAGTTTTGTAGAGTACAATTTTCACTATTCTATATGGTTGGGAGGCCATTTAAAATGCAAACAAAATTGCCAGAAATAAGCAAGGAATTGTATTATGAATTAGCTAGCAAAGTAATTCGGGATAAGTTAAGCAAAGAAGTTAATTTGAAAATAGTAAATATTTTGGTTGAGATTTTGTACATTATTCATCAGTTTGCAAACAATGGTATTGAAGAGTTTTACGAAAAAATGAATTTGATGTTTAATATTAATTTTAACATGGATTTGGTATTTGACCAGACTAATACTTGTGATGTTTATAAGGCATTAAGATACCTCATTGATATAAACATGGTAAAGTATAAGGGAATATGGAATTATTCTGTGGATACACGAAGATTTGATTGGCTTAAAGCTTCAGAAAAAAAATTGTATAGAAAAATGTTAAAACTGTATGAAGAAGAGCAGAGCGAGGCGTAAGCCTCGCTCTGTTTGTCTTAGATAGTTATAAATTAGTCATCAATTTGAATATATTTCTTTTCAGGAAGAGCTTTCTTTTCTTCAAATTTTGGAACTTCTAATCTTAATGTTCCATTTTTAAATGAAGCTTTAATATCTTCTTCTTTTATTTGATCTCCAATATAAAAGCTTCTTGAACATTCTCCGTAATATCTTTCTTTTCTTAAAAATGTTCCTTCTTCTTTATCTTCTTTTTCTGAATTTGTTTTTGCAACAATATTTAAGTATCCATCTTCAATATTAATTTTAATGTCTTCTTTTTCATATCCAGGTAAGTCAATATCAATTAAATAGCTGTCTTTTTTCTCTTTAATATCGGTTTTCATGATTTGACTTCTTTCTTCATTAAAGAATGGATCTTTAAACATGTCCTCCCATATATCAAATTCATTTCTTTTTCTAGGTATCATAAACATATAAATCAACTTCCTTTCCTTAACTATGTGTTGACACCACTATTTTGTATTTAATCACATTGTTGTATGGGATTATTATTTCCCTTTACGAAATATATTATACCACTATTTTTAGCAATGTCAATAGTAGAGTGCTAAAAAATAAAAATTTTTTGAAACCAATTTTAAGTCTTAAATGTTTTATTAATAGATAGGAGGCGAATATTATGAAAAAACTGTTAATATTTATTGTTTTAATAATTTGTTTAATGTTAAGTGTAATTCTTTTTTGGATAAAAACTGGTAGTAAAGAAGTTGTAAATAGTGGAGAAAGAGTAGAGCTAAATTCAACTCTTGAAGAACAAGAAGCTATTCTTGACAAAGTAGTAATGATTAAAGATGGAAAGATATTTAATGAAGACATAATAGATAATTTTATTGAGGCAAAGAAAACTGATGGAATGGAATTAAATATTATTGATGAAGATAAAAATATCTGTATAAGATATGTTGCGCCAACAGAGCCACAAAGTGGTGAAAATGGTTATGATATTGGTGATGGTTCATTTGCAACTAGAAAGAAGATTTTCGGATATTATATTCTTTATAAAGATGGTGAGGAATATGAATTTACTGATATAGAACATAGTGTTGCAAGATATATTTCTGATGATAAAGTTGTTTTATATTTTGATGCTCCTTTAATTGAATATATAGAAATACCTGAAATTTGTAAATATGATTTAGATTCTTCAAAATATTCAAAAAATTTTGAAATAAAATTTTTTCAAGTAGAAAGCACGCGAATTGAAGAAGTTTTTGATTATGGAGAATATAAAGTAAAAACTTTTCAGGGAGATGTTCAAATTATAATAAATGATAAGACTTATTCTTTAGAAGAAGCTTTAAGTTCAAAGGTTATTACGCCTGATGATATTTTAGAGCAAGCAAAACTTGATAGTAAATATGGCTATTGTTATGGTGGAGCTTATAATGATGGAGGAAGTATAGAATATTGTTATTATAGTACACAGCCTGAATATAGATATACGATTTTAAAGCTAAATACATTAGATGGTGAGAATGACTTAATAATAGGAAAAGAGGGGCATATTTTAGATTCTTATAATTATAATAATAAATAATTTATAAAATTTTAAAGCAAGTATTGAAAAAATACTTGCTTTTATGTTATCATTTTATTAGTAATTTTAATTTGTTGGAGGTAATTCAATGGATAAAAATGGAAATGGACTAGCATGGGCTGGATTAATTGTATTTGTTGTTGTTTTAGTTATTGTTTTTATTATGAATAATGTTATAAGTGTAGAAGATGATTATGATAATACCAAAATGATAACTGACTTTAGTACAATTTTTAAAATAAGAAAGATTTTAGATAAATATGACTATGATTCTAAATTATGCTTACACAATATCGATTATCAATTAACAATAGGAAATAGAGTATATTTTATAAAAAAAGAATGTAATACGATAGAATTAGGTAGTAAGCAAACTGAAGTTGAAAAAGAAGATATGGAGGAACTGTTAAGTTTAATAGGTGGAATGTAATAATTTAGAAGCAGGTATTTTTACCTGCTTTTATTAAAATAAAAATTATTTAAGTTAATAAAAATAAAATTTTTTTGAAAAAAATGAACCTTTTAAAAATTATATATGTCTAATACATAGGAGGAAGAAAATGGAGAACATTAATAATATAGAAGGTAGTCCGGATACCTTTGAAACACTTGTAAATAATGTAAAACTAAAATTGTATAAAACTGGAATGGCTATATTAAAAGATGATGATGATACTTGTGATGCAATTCAAGAAACATTAATTAGCGCATATAAAAACTTTGATAAACTTAAAGAGAAAAGATATTTTTCGACTTGGATTACAAGAATTCTCATTAATAAATGCTATGATTTAATAAAAAAGAAAAAGAAAATAACATATTTAAATCAACAATTAGAGCAACCAGAAAATGCCAGTTATTATGACATATACAGTGAAGATTCAATATTAGAAAGAGTTTTAAACAATATTGATTCTGATTTAAAATTAGTTACAGTATTATATTATTATGATGAGTTTTCTATTAAAGAAATTTCCGAAATGATTAACATTCCAGAAGGAACTGTTAAATCAAGATTGTCAAGAGCAAGAGAAAGAATATATGAGATTTTGAAGATGGAAGAAGGTGAAGACATTGGATAATGAAAAAGATTCTTATATCAAAAAAGTTCTTAGAAATGATGAATTAATTTCTAAGAAAGCTGATGACATATTTAATGAATTTTTAAAGGGGGAAAATATTAATAATATGGATGACAAAGAAAAAGTAGTAGATTTCAATGTCACAAAAGAGAAAAGATTCAAAGGTTTTAAAAGAATTTTAGCAGTTGCTGCAAGTTTAATGTTAGTTTTTGTTTCAGCAAATGTTTATGCAATATCACAAGGATATGATAACATATTTTTTATGATAAAAAATACAATTCAAAGAAGTGAAGAAGTAACAGACAGAAAAGAAATTTTATCTGATACAGATTTAACAATTTCTTATCATTATATAAGTATTGCTGATGGTTTAAAAATAAGAATTAGTGAATTGATAATACAAGATAATAATGCAGAATTATTTGTAGATTTTAAATCAAACAATAATTTAACATCAAATCCAAAAACATGTATAGTATATGATATGACAAATGGAAAAATAGAAGTAGGAAAACAAGAAATTGATGTTGATGAATATGGAAATATAGTAATTGACTCAATAAAACTAGAAGGAATTACTGATAATACACAAAAATTGAGATTAGAAGTAATTGATGATAAGAATGAAAATATAACTTCATTAGAAATTGATTTAGTAAATAAAGAAATCAAAGTAGTAGAAGGCGAAATAATAGAATTAGAAAAAATATCAGAGGTTGAATTAAAGAAAGTATTAAATATGTATGCAATTTTTAATTCTTATAGAGATGAAGAAGTATCTCCACTTATAGAGGGAAGCAAAGAAGATATTATAAATGCAATTAAAGTTACTGTTGCAGGAAATTTTATTGATAAACAAAATTATGGAGAAAATGATTCTAGTAATTTAGAAGATTGGTCTTTACCAAGTTATGATGCAAATGAAGTTCATAAAGTTATAAAAGAAATGTTAGGCGAAGATATAAAAGAGCCTATTACTGGATTTGCTGATAATTTGTTTTACTATAATCCAGAAAATAATCGTTATGAAAGTTTAGGTGAAAATCCATTTTATGGAGATTTAACTTGTATTGAAATATCAGATATAAAATATTTAGATGGAATATATACAGTTACTTACGTTTATTCTTATGTAGACCTTGAATGGACACAGTCTGGATTAGAAGATATTTCAGATTTTCCACTTTATAGAACAACTGTAAAACTAAAATTAAATGAAGATTATGAGTATACAAAATACTGTATTATTGATATGGATTGGGAAGATAATTCTAATACAGAAAAATTTTATGATAATTCTAATATTAATGATAAAGTTGATATAGATTATGACTTTAGAAAAGAAGCAGGGTCTATTGAAATATATCCAGTTCCAGATGGTTTTGAAGAAGAAATAATACAAAATAATGATAAAAAAGATGATATTACTGAAATGATTGTAGATACAAAATATACTAAAAGTCTTTCAAATATGAATGGTGAAACAAATTTAGAATTTAAATTTTATAAGCCAATATATACAAATACTGGTTCTCGTGATATATATATAAATTATATTAAATCACTTACTGGATGTGAAGAAATAGACAAAACTATAGCTTGTACAGATGGTAGTTTTAGAAGTGATTGGATAGTTTTAAGCTATCGTGAAAATAGTAAAACATATAATGTATATTTATCTTTTGGTCACACTCAACATTCAGATAACAAATGTGTTTGCTATATGATAGATGAAACAGTTACTGGAGATATTGATGATTTTGAAACAGAGATTGAAGAAATATCAGATAATTTTGTTAAAAACACTAGTGTTGGCGTTGGATAATAAAATAGAAGAAGGGGGAATATCCCCTTTTTCTATTTTTTAAAATAAACTATTTACAGAATAAGATAAACGTGATAAAACAAAAGTGACAGGAAGGAGATAAGTTATGCAAAATATATTAGTTGTTGAAGATGATATTGATATTCATAATTTAATAAAAGAAGTTTTGAAAAAAGAAGAATATAGAGTTTTTGATAGTTATTCAGGAACTGAATGTTTGCTAGTTTTAGAAAAAGAAAAAATAGATTTGATTTTGCTTGATTTGATGCTTCCTGGATTAAATGGAGAAGAAATTATAAAAAAAGTTAAAAATATTCCAATAATTGTTATAAGTGCAAAAAGCTCTTTTGATACTAAAGTAAAAGTATTGTTAGATGGAGCAAATGATTATATTACTAAACCTTTTAATAAAGATGAACTTTTGGCTAGAATTAAAGTTCAATTAAGGCTTTCAGAAAATAAACTTGAAAGTCCTTTAGAATTAAATTATAAAGATATGAGTTTAAATTTAGATAATAGAACTCTTTATATAAAAGAAAAAAATATTCAACTTACAAAAACTGAATTTGCTATAATGAAACAATTATTAATAAATTCTGGTTCTGTTGTTACGAAATCAAAATTACTTGATTTGATAAATATTGATACAGAAGATTGTGATGAAAACTCATTAAAAGTTCATATAAGTAATATTAGAAGAAAAATTAGAAAATTAACTAATGAAGAATACATAGAGGCTGTTTGGGGAATAGGTTTTAAAATGTGTGATTAATTTTAACTAAATCTTAAGCTTTTCTTAACTATTTTCTTAACTTTTATATTTTAAAATAGAATTGAAAGGAGAAGCTTATGGAATATGTTTTAGAAATAAAAAATCTTGAAAAGAAATATAAAAATTTTAATGTTTTAAATAGACTTAATATGAAAGTCGAGAAAGGCGCAATTTATGGACTTATTGGAAAAAATGGCGCTGGGAAAACCACATTAATTAGGATAATTTGTGGATTGCAAAGTCCAACTTCACGGAGAATATATAGTTTATGGAGTATCAAATAAAGATAAAAAAATAATTGATGTTAGAAAAAGAATGGGAGCAATTGTTGAAACTCCAACTATTTATTTGGGTTTTACAGCTAGAGAAAATATGATAGAACAGTTTAAATTAGTTGGAAATCCTAATTTTGACGAAATAAATGAATTGCTAAAATTAGTTAATTTGAGAGATACTGGAAAAAAGAAGGTTAAAAATTTTTCTTTGGGAATGAAGCAAAGATTAGGAATTGCAATGACTTTAGTTAGTCACCCTGATTTTATAATTTTAGATGAGCCGATAAATGGCTTAGACCCTGAAGGAATTATAGATATAAGAGAACTTGTTTTAAAATTAAATAAAGAAACAGGAATAACTTTTTTAATTTCTAGCCATTATTTAGACGAGCTTTCGAGAATTGCTACACATTATGGATTTTTAGATAATGGTATTATTATAAAAGAAATAAGTAATAATGAACTTACTAAAAAATTAGAACACAGAATTGAACTAAAAGTGGATAAGTCAAAGAAATTTATAAAGTTTTTTGAAGATAATGAAATTTCTTATGAGATTATAAATGACAAAACTATAAATATTTATGGAAACCAAAATTTATCAAAATTAATAACTAAAGCTTCCAAAGAAAATTTAATAATAGAAGATGCGCATGAATTTGAAGAAACTTTAGAGAACTATTATATGAATTTAATTGGGGGTGATAAAAATGATTAATTTGTTAAAAGCAAACCTTGATAGGCTTATTAAAAGTAAGTTATTTATAATTTTTGTTATCTTTGTAGTAGGCTTATCAGCAGTTCTAATTTATAATAATTACAGTAATATAGAAAAATATGGAAGTCAAGATAAAAATGTTCATCAATTAGTTTTAAATTATTCTCAAATATCTGGATTTATAGTTGCGGTTTTTACTTGTTTATATTTGGGAGTTGAATATTCAGAAGGTGGAATAAGAAATAAAGTTATTACAGGTTATAAAAGAACTAAAATATATTTATCAAATTTAATTATAATTGCTGGTTTTAATATAATACTTTATCTTTTATTTGTTGGGATAAGTTTAGCTATTGGAACACCTTTGCTTTCAAAAGCTAATGCTGTTATTAAAGAATTTCCAAAATATTTAATTTATATATTTCTTTTAATACTTGCTTATTCTAGCATAATTACATTTATTGGAATGTCAATTTCTAATTCTACAGTTGTGGTTTTAACTATAATGATAATAACTGTTGGTTCATTTGTTTTTGGATTTTATAGTCGTAGTGTAGCTGAGAAAATAGAGCATCCTTATTCTATTTTTCAAGATGAATCAGGGGAACTTGTAACTGAAATATTAGATGATTATAATAGTAGATATCCAGGTGATTTTTTAGTAAATTTGCATGATAAATTATTAAAAATAAATCCGTTAGGACAAGCTTTAACTATATGTCAAGAGGCTGTTACTATTTATGATGGTGTTGAATACTGGCAAATGTTGGGCTCATTTACTACAAAAGATATTGATATGTCAAAATTTCCAATATATTCTTTAGCTGATATAATTGTATTTACAGGTTTAGGGTTAATAGTATTTAATAAGAAAGAATTAAAATAGGAAGGAAAAATTATGGGTGTCTGGTTTTATTTATTTTTAGCAATGATAGTAGTTTCAATAGTTTTATTTGTAAAAATAATTATTACTAAAATTGAGATTAAAAATATTGAAAAATCTTTTTCAGAAATTATAAATCTAGACACAAATAATTTGATTACAGTAAAAACAGGTTCAAAAGACATAAATAAACTTGTAAATTCATTAAATAAAAATTTAAAAAATTTAAGAAAATTAGAGTTAGAATATAGAAATGGAAATAGCGAATTAAAATCTTCTATTACAAATATTTCGCATGATATGAGAACACCTCTTACAGCAATAAGTGGTTATATCGATTTAATAAAAGATGAAAAAAATGATATTAAGAAAAAAGAATATTTAGAAATAATTGAAAGAAAAACAAATGATTTGATTTATTTAACAGAAAATTTATTTGATTTTGCTAAAACAGTTGATGTTGGAGAAAAATTAGAAAAAGAAAATTGTATTATAAATGAAATTTTAGAAGAAACTTTGGCAAATTATTATACGATTTTTAAAGAAAAAAATATAATACCAGAAATTGATATTTGCGAAGAGAAAATTTATAGAAATGTGAATAAAAATTCAATTATAAGGATTTTTGAAAATATTTTATCAAATGCGAGTAAATATAGTGATGGAGATTTAAAAATAAAGTTAGATAAAACTGGAAGAATTACTTTTTCTAATAAAGCTAGTTTACTAGATTTAGCTAGTGTCCAAAGAATTTTTAATAGATATTTTACTTTAGAAAATGGAAAGGGAAAATCAAATGGACTAGGGCTTTCAATTGCTAAACAATTAGTTGAACTAAATAAAGGAAAAATTTTTGCTAATTATATAAATAATAATTTAATTATAGAAATTGAAATATAATTATTTATTTGAGAATGAATGGAATGATGTATCCTTATGTTAAATAAATTAATTATTTAATAAAATTATAAAAAAGGGGCTGTAAAAAGTCCCTTTTAAGGTTATAGTTCTTTTGGAATATTAAATTTTAATTTTATCAATTTCTTCTTTAGTTAAACCAGTAAATTCAATAATTTTTTCTGTTGGTTCATTTGCCTTTTTCATTTTTTTGGCAATTTGAATAGACTTTTCTTTTTCGCCTTTAGTTACTCCTTTGACAATGCCTTCTTCAAGACCTTCGTTATGAGCATATTCTAATTTTAACAATTCGAGATTTTTTGCCATAATCTTGTCATTAATCGCTTCCCAAAGTTCTCTATCTTTTAGAACTTCTTCAGCCATTTTATCAACATCTCTAATTTTCTCATTCATAGCGAATACCCCCTCTAATTCTTCTTTATTTAATTGACAAGATAGATATGCTAGCCATTGTTCTTCTGGTGTTACGATTTCTTCAATTTGATTATAAAACTTTTCAAGTTGAATATAATGGTAAGTAATATCATCAGAAAGAATTTCTCCATTAGAACTTCTAACAGTCTTAGAGACTTCATGATAAGGACCATCATTGAAAATATCATGGTCAAGAAGCCAAATAATGATAGTTTTCTCAGCAACATCATAATTAAGACGTTCTTCTAAAGAATTATAATATATTTTACTAGCATGAGCTTGTCCACGTTTAATTATATTATAATCCTTTTTGTTTTGCACTTCAATATTTACAAGCTTTTTTTATCTATTTCTGCCAAAATATCTACTTTAATCAATTAACACGGAAAATATGATTTGTAAAGAGGAAAAAATACAAAAATTTTAATTGAGGAAAAATTTTAATTAAAAGTTAATGGAGAATTATCTATTGCATCAATTATAATTTAATGGTATAATTAAAAAGAAAAAATGAAAAAATCAATAATATAGAACAACAATTAACATTAAATATTAAAAATGTTTAGATAAAATAGGCAAAATGTAGTATAATAGAAAGAGAGGTTAGTTTATGCTAAAATTATATTTAGATAATTGTTGTTATAATAGACCATTTGATGATTTAACAAATTCAAAAAATTATATTGAATCACAAGCAATAATAGTAATTTTAGACTTATATAAAAAGAAAACTGTTGATATATATAAAAGTAAAATCTTAGATTATGAAATAAGCCAAATGAAAGATATTACAAAGAAAAACAAAATATTAGATGTTTATAGTTCTTTGAAATCAAATTATATAGATACAACAAATGAAATAATAGATAGAGCAGAAGAATTAAAAAAATATAATATAAAGGATAAAGATGCTTTACATATAGCATATGCGGAGTATGGAAATTTAGATTATTTTATAACAGTTGATAAAATATTGATAAATTCCATATCTAAAGTAAAAGATTTAAAAATAAAAGTTATCAATCCAATAGAGTTTATTATGGAGGTAATATAAATGGGAACAAATTTAAAAGAATTAGAGAGAATTAAAGATAAGGGTTTTGCTGTATTAAAGGAAAATTTAAGTCCGGCTGAATTGGTTCAGTTTTTGCAGATGTTAGGTGTAGGAACTGGAGATTATACTAAAGAAAAATATGAAAATGATGAAGATATTACTATAGAAGATTTTAAAAAATATTTAGAAGAAAACAATTAGTCAAAAGCTAATTTTAATGTATTTTTATTTGAAATAATATAAAAAGTTCTTCAAGTAATTAGATTGAAGAACTTTTTGTATAAATAATAATTTAATTATAGAAATTGAAATATAATAAAATGCTATTTTTATTATGGTCTAAATACTTCTTCACTAGTTATATTTAAAATTTTAGTAATTCCCCATAATTCAAAATCTCTAACAGTTCTTTCATTTTTTTCTATTTTAAATATATCAGACTGGTATAATGTAATTCCAAGCAAAGAAAGTTGATTGCTTAATTGTTCTTGAGACATTTTATTTTTTTCTCTAAAAAATTTTATTCTTTCTCCAGTAATATTATATTTTTCATTATATTTATTAAAATTCATCTATTTCTCCATAAAAATTTTTTAAAATTTACATTTATATATTGATTTTATAATTATTTATATGGTAATATAATAGAGTACAGTCTATTATAGAAATAAAAAATAAAAATTTTTATTGATAATATTAAAAAAAAATCGTTAAAAGTCTTTTTTATCTTCTGAATTATCTTCTACATTTAAAAATACATCATCATCAAAAAATTCTTTTAATGAAATATCTAATCCTTCACATATATGTAATAAAGTTGGCAAACTAGGAAGCTTATGTATATTAGTTGAAAGTAATCCATTAATTGTTGATTTTGGTACACCTGCTCTATGACTAAGCTCATATAAAGAAGAAATATTTTTTACTTTTATATAATAATTTATACGTTTTCTAATTGCTTCATACAAATACACTAATATCACCTCATCAAATATTTGAACCATTATACCAATTTTTTTATGTATAATAGGCTCCAAAAGGAGCCCACATAATTCTATTAATAAACTGTAAAAAATAAAAAATAGGAGGGTAAATAATGAAAGAAAAAAATAATGGAATAACATTAATTGCTTTGATAATAACAATAATAGTATTATTAATTTTAGCGGGAGTTTCAATATCATTGGTAGTAGGGGAAAATGGAATATTAAGTAGAGCTACAGATGCAAGTGAAAAAACAAATGAAGCTAAAGATGAGGAACAAAGACAGTTTGCAATGGCAGAAGCTGCAATGAATTTTGAAAATACAGAATATGAAGATAAAAATGGAGAAAAAGTAACGATTCCAGCTGGATTTGCAGTAAGTCAAGTTGAAGGAGAAAATACAGTTGAAGATGGACTTGTTATAATTGACAGTAAAGGAAATGAATTTGTTTGGATACCATGCAATTTAACTGGAAAAGATGATTTAACTAAATACGAAAAACATAATTATCTAGGAATGGGTTTAAAAGATACTGGTAGTAGTGATTATGTATCACCAGAAAATTGGACATCTTGGTATTATAGAGCATTCGGCGAGGAAGGATGGGAAGATTCGGCTGCAAGTGAATATGGAAATGAAAGTGTAAGTAAATATAAAGGTTTCTATGTTGGAAGATATGAAGCAGGTATTTCAGATGAAGCCTCTTTTTATCCAGATGAAGAAAATGAATATAAATATATTTTTGAAGATAGAAATACAAATGATATAGCTCCAGTAACCAAAAAAAATGAACCATGTTGGACATGCATATCACAAAGTAATGCTAAATTAGTATCAGAAAAAATGTATGAGACAAATAATTCAGTACAGAGTAAATTGATAGATAATTATGCATGGGATACCATAGTAAATTGGATAAATAGTGATGAAATTATAGGAAATTTTTATAATAGCTCTGAAACATTAAGTGGTAAGTATATAGAGCATTCATTAACTTCTGATGGAAATTTGGTATTTGGAGAAAAATATAAATCTGGGATAGTTTCATTACCAAATAAGAAAGGCGATAAAAGGATAGAATTATATACTGGGACTTTTGAAAAGGATAAGTATAAAAATATATATGATATGTCTGGAAATGTGGCGGAGATGACTACGGAAATCGGTATCAATAGGAATGGAGATAGCCGAGAGTGGTGTTCTATGAGGGGGTATACGTTCGAAAGTTCACCAAATCTAACGACACCTCCTCTTAAACACAAAGAAGGATATGTAAGTAGTGAGTGTAGGGGAAAATGTCGGTTTCCGCGTGGTTCTTTATTTAGATTAATTTTTTGATTTTTGAGGTTAGACAAAGGGACGGAGCTTTTAGACAAAGGGACGGAGCTTTTGTCTAACCTTTGTCTATTTTTATAAAAGGTTAGTTAGAAAAGTAAATTCAATTTGGTAAAAAAATTAATTGTATGAGAGAAAAGTCCATAAATTAGGATTTTTTTCTTTTTTTCTATGGATTTTTTGGGAAAAATATAGTATAATTTAATAAAATTAGAGAAAAATTTGCATGGCAAACAACACAAGTCAATTTTTTGTCTTAGACTAAATTCCACTTGTGTATAAAAGTAAATTCAGTTAATCAATACTGTGTTTGACGTAATTTATTTAAAATTTATTAAATTAATTTTTCTTTAGTAAGTTTTTGTTGAGTTGAATCTCGTTTGGTGGAATTTTTTGGAGATTCAACTTTTTTAATACATCTTTATCTAAAGTAACTTTTGCTACGTCTATTGGAGCAAGCCAATTTAAACTTTAGACAAAGGGACGGAGCTTTTGTTTAACCTTTGTCTATTTTTAGGACATTTAGTAATTGAAAAGCTTTTAAAAGGATTATATGCAAAGAATAATCCTGATAATCCAATAGCACCTAAAATTCATAATTTAATTTTACTTTCTCAAAAGGCAAATTTAAATGTACCTTTAAAAATAAGGGAAAAAATACAAACTATAAATACTTTTAACATAAATGCTAGATATGATGATTATAAAAGAAGTTTTAATGCAAAATGCACAGATGATTATACTAAAGAACAAGTACAAAATATTGAGGAGGTACAACAATGGTTGAAAAAACAATAAATAAAGATATTTTAAATAGTATAAATAAATTTATAAAAGAAATAAAAAAACACTATAATATTACTGCTATTATATTGTTTGGGTCTTATGCAAAAGGAACAGAAACTGAAGATAGCGACATTGATATAGCAGTTATTTCAGATGATTTTGAAGATATTTATGATAGTATGGCAACTTTAATGGGAATGACTTGGGATATAGATGCAAGAATAGAACCACATCCAATAACAACAGAGGATTATGAAAATGATGAAACTCCTTTTGTAGTAGAAGTAAAAAATACAGGGATAAAAGTAGCTTAAAATATAAAAAAATTCTTCAAGTAATTAGCTTGAAGAAATTTTTATATAAATAATTATATATATAAAAATAAGAAATATCAATACTTTTGAGAAAAATTTTATTGTAAAATTTGAAATAGTAATTTTTAAAATTTTGAAAGTATAAAAAACTTGTAATTGCTTGACAATTAAGCAGTTGCAAGTTTTTTAATTTTTCTTCAAGCTAATTACTTGAAGAAAAAACAAAAGAGGAGGAAAGTATTGATGTATCAAGGAAAAGAAGAAAAAATAATAAAATCAGAAGAAGGAATAACATTAATTGCTTTGATTATTACAATTGTAGTTTTATTAATATTGGCGGGAGTTTCAATATCATTGGTAGTAGGGGAAAATGGAGTAATAAATAAAGCAACAAGTGCAAGTGAGAAAACAAAAGTTGCAAGTGAAAAAGAAGCAATAGAATTAGCTATGTCAGATATAAAGACAGGACTTATTTTAAAAGAAGAAATACCAGATGAAAAATATTTGGGAGAAAAGTTATCAGGAGTTTCAGCAGTATCTGGAACATGGAAAACAGTAACAGTAGGAGAAGAAGTTTATGATGGAGATGGCTGGTATTTAGTTGAAAAGGAAGAAGAAATACCAAGTTATGGAAAAGCAAAAATGAATTGGCTAGTGAATTATAATACAGGAAAAGTAGTAGAGCTAGAAGAAGGGAAATATATAATAAAAAGTGCAGATGGAAGTGGAGCAATAACAGATGAAAGTCTTTCATTAAATATAAATCCAAGTAATTTACAACATCCTGAAGAATGGGGTGACAGTGTTCAATTTTGTGGTGGAACAGAAAGTGATGATAGTGGTATAAAAGCAACAGAAATAAAGTTTGATGGAGTTGATGATTATTTAAGAATCAATAATGTAAATGTATCAAAAAGTGGAGGAGTAACATTTGAATTTTATGGTAAAGATTATGGTAATATTATTTATCTATTAAATAGAACGTTTTTTGATGGTAAAAGTTTTGATTTGAATGCAAGACTTAGTGCTTTTAGAACTGACATGAATGAAGCTGCTCTCTCTGTAACCTTAGGACTAAGTGAAGCACAATCTGAACATCAAGGAACATTGGATAATAATAAACATTGGGTAATTTTTCATAGTTGTGGATTAAGTGGAGAAGATTACATATCTTTTACATTAAATTTAGATGAAAAAAATGAAAATTATGGTGAAATTTTAGTCTATCAAAATGGACTATTAGTCGATTCTACAAAATGTGCAAGTAGCTATTTGGAAAGTGGTGATGTTTTCAACAATGATATGCCATTTACAGTTGGTTGTAAAGTTTCGGTAACAAATTTAATTGGAAGAGTTGATTTTTCTCAATTCGACTTGTATGCTTGTAGGCTTTATAACAGAATATTAACTGATGAAGAGATAAAATATAATTATGATGAAACAACAGAATATCATAATAAATTGGTAAATTAGTAAAAAGTAAAGAATTTTTTAAAAATATATAATAAAATGTAGTAAAAATTGGATTTTAATGATATAATAAAAATATGATATAAATGAAGTGAGGAAAGTAATGAATAATATAGATTTAATGAACTATTGGATTAGAAGTTCTGATAATGATTA
The DNA here is from genome assembly GCA_947625415.1 of uncultured Clostridia bacterium. GTDB lineage: Bacteria > Bacillota > Clostridia > TANB77 > CAG-508 > Scatovivens. Next base: position 888 of record CANQOG010000040.1, on the reverse strand, counting down.
TGATGTTATGTTAGATTTAAAAGAAAAAAATAGAAATACATATTGTCTATTTTTTGGACAATTACTTATTGAAAAAATATTAAAAGCGTATTATGCTAAAATAAATAAAAGTGCTCCTTATGCACCTAGAACACATGAATTAGCTTATTTGGCAAATAAAATGAATATGAAATTAACAGAAAAACAGGAAGATATGCTTGAAACAATTTCGGATTTTAATATGGAGGCAAGATATGGGGACTATAAATATACTTTTGAACTAAAATGTACAGATGAATATACTAATATATGGATAGAAAATATTGAGGAGTTAAGAGAATGGTTGAAAGAATTATTGATAGAGAAATAATGGATATTGTAAATAAATATGTTGAAGTAGTTTTAGCAAATTATAAAGTAAAAGCGATTATTTTATTTGGATCTTATGCAAAAGGAACAAATCATAAAGATAGTGATATAGATATTGCTATTATTACTGATGATTTAAAATGTAAAGATGTTTTTGATGAACAATTAAATTTAAAAAAATTACGAAGAAATATTGATTATCGTATAGAGCCACATTTAATTGAAGTATCTGATTATGATAATGTAGAAACACCTTTTGTAGAAGAAGTGATTAATACTGGAATAAAAGTTGCGTAAAAAATTGAAAAGATTATAAAAAAATTCTTCAAGTATTATGCTTGAAGAACTTTTTGTATAAATAATTATATATAAAATTTAGAAAGATCAATACTTTTGAAAGAATTTTTTTGTTTCGGTATTTTTTATTATAATAAAAAAACACTGAAACTTAAATTTGTTTTTTTTTAAGTTTCGGTGTTTTGAAAAAATTTTATAAAAAACAATGAAAACAGGGTAATTTTTAGATAAAAATTAATCTAA
>CANQOG010000039.1 GCA_947625415.1 uncultured Clostridia bacterium | reverse complement strand
TTATGTTATGATAGTAAAAGTAATAATGGACTTAAAAATACAAAGAAAATTGTGTGGGTTTAAGTGTATTGTTCAGAAGAAATGTCAAAGTCTGACCACATTATTTCTGAAAGAAAAGACCAACTTCTTGAAAATAAAATTACAGAACGCAAGATTAGATTAGGCTGGGAAGTACCAAATTTAGAATTAAAACCATATAAAAGCGGTAATAAAGAACAAATTAAGTTTATTTATGATTTAAAAAAGGAAGTTTATCAAAAATATGTGGAAAAAATTTATGGAGAATGGAGTGAAGAAATTCAAAAAAAGTTATTTGATAAATTTATGAAAGAAAATTCAAATAATATAGAACTTATATACTTAAAAGATGAGTTAGTACGGATTTTACAATGGAAAAGAAATAGAAAATAATACTTTTGAAATAGGCAATATTTGTGTAAAACCAGAATATCAAAATAAAGGAATTGGAACAGCAGTATTGAAAGAAATTATATTTGAGAACAAAGGAAAAAATATAAAGTTACAAGCATTTAAAATAAATGAAAGAGCAATAAAGCTATATGAAAAAATAGGATTTGAAAAAGTGGAAGAAACGAAAACACATTATATAATGATGAAAAAACAGACAGAGGGACGGAGCTTTCAGACAGAGGGACGGAGCTTTTGTCTTAACAAAAATTTAGACTAGATTATTAAGAAATTATATGATAAAAAATGCGGGGGCAAATTTTATAAAGGAGGTAATAAATATGCCCCGCAAGGCAAGAAAAGATATTAAGAGCAATTATGTTCATTTAATTGTACAAGGAATAAATAGAGAAAATATTTTCCAAAAAAAAGAATGGAAAGATGATTATATTAAAATACTAAAAACTAAACTCGAAAATATGGATATAGAAATTTTAGCATATTGCATAATGGACAATCATGCACACTTTTTGATGTATTATGAGAAATTAGAAGAAATATCTAGTTTAATGAAAAAAGTTAATACTACATATGCAATGAGATATAACAAGATTAATAAGAGAGTAGGTTTTGTTTTTAGGGACAGGTTTTATACACAACCTATTTTAAATAAAGTACAACTATATAATTGTCTGGTATATATACATAGAAATCCAATAAAGGCAAGAATTTGTTTTGATATGAAGGATTATAAATATTCTAGTTATAATGAATATATAAAAGAAAGAAAATTAATAACAGATAATAGTATAAAATTATTATTTGGTAGTAAATGTAAACATATGGAGCAATTTAATGCAATACATAATCAATTGCAAGAAATAGAAGATATAAAAGATATAGAGGAATATGAATGCAATATTGAAGAATTATTAAAAAAGTATGAAAATGAAATTAAAGAAAATTTAATAGAAAATGAATTAGAATTTGGAAAATTATTATTGGAAATAAGACAAAAATGTGGGATGTCATTAAGAGAAATGTCAAATATATTTAAAATTAATAAAGACAAATTAAATAAGTATATTCATAAGGTTATAGATAATAATTAGAAGGATTAGAAGGGAAAGAGCTTAAAAAGCTTAAGACAAAAGCTCCGTCCCCCTGTCTGTTCTTTGTCTGTGAAAGGAGTGGTTTATATTAAAAGGGGTATTAAATTTACAATAATTTTATTATTTTTAATACTAATGATTATGTTAAATGTTAGTTTTATTAATAAAAATAAAACTAGCGTAAATACAAAAAATCTGGAAATTGGCGAAACTAGTGAAATTGGTCAAAAAGTAGAGAAGAGGATAAATGATAATAATGATGTTTTACTAAATCCTGGAAAAGGAATGATTTTTTATGCTGGTAGGTTATATTATGATGACGAGCAAAAATATCTTTTAAACCATATAGAAAAAAATAAAGAAAGCTTAGATATCTCTACAGTTGTCTATACTAGATATAATTGGTCAGATTTGCAAACAGAAGAAGGTAAGTTTGATTTCACTTTAATTGATCAAGGAATTAAAGACTGTGAAAAACTTAACAAAAAGTTTGCGTTTGGAGTAATGTGTGCAAATGTGTCTGATTCTGATAATCCATATATAACACCAAAGTTTGTATTTGATAAAGGCGCTAAGTATTATAAAGGTGGAGAAAATGGAAATCAATTTATTCCAGATTGGGAAGATGAGATATTTTTAAAATATGTAGACGAGTTTGTAAATGCTTTAGGTGAAAAATATAATGGAAATTCAAATATTGCTTTTATTGATATTAGGTCATATGGAAATTTTGGTGAACAACATTTATTTGGTTTAGATGTTTTAGATGAAGAAACAGGAAAAATAGACGAAGATTATACTTGGAAAAATAGAATAGAACCAAAATTTTTAAGAGATAGATATATTAAGCCATATATGAATGCTTTTCCAGATACTCTTTTAGTTATTCCATGGGGTGAAGATGAATTTAATAGTGTTTATGAAGAATTAATTGATGAAGGAGTTTCATTAAGAAGAGATGGAATATGTACATATACAAATGGTCTAGATAATTGTTCAAAAACTTATGGAAAAGTACCATTGATATTTGAATATGCAAAAAGTTACTCTCAATATACAAAGGAGCAGTTCAATTCAAAATTAGAAGAGGCAATAGAAATTGCTAAGCCATCTTATATTGAACTTGATAAAGAATGGTATAGTGACGAAAATCAAGAATATTGCAAAGAACTTGCAAATAGAATAGGATATTATTTTAGATTAAAAAAAGCTTCATATTATAATAAATTGCATTTAAATTCAGAAACAACAATTGATTTAGATTTCAGAAATGATGGTATTACACCAATATCTGAAGATGCAAAAGTTTATATTGGGTTTTTAAATGAAAACAATGAATTAATTAAAAAATATGAAACATCATTAAATCCAAAAACTTGGGAGCCAGGAAAAACTGTTACTGAAAGTATAAAAATTACTTTAAATGATATACAAGCTGGAAGCTACAAATTAGCTGTTGGTTTATATCAAAATGAGACAGATGAAAATCCAACGTATTTATTAGGAAGTGAAGGAAAAACAGGAAATAACTGGTATGTTTTTGGTGATATAGAATTAGTAAGTAAAAATGATGATTATAGTTATATTGAAAAAGTAATGAAAAATCCACCAACAATTTCTGAAGTTACAGATGAAGAAAATTTAGAAAATTCAACTTTATGGTGTACTCCAAAACTTGATGATGAATTAAATCCAATATATAAATCATATAACTCAAATCTAGAACCACTTTCATGGAAAAACTCAATGATTGGTCATAATAGTATATATTCTACAAAAAATAAATGGCCACAATTGTATAGTGTAGAATTTGTAATAAATAGCAGAGAATTTTTCATAAATACATGTACATCATTTAGAGTTTTAGTAGATGAAGGAAATGGTTTTGAAATTACAAATCGTGATGGAATTGAACAATCAACAGATGATACAGGTAGTGAAACAGATAATTTTAAAGGTAAATGGTATAAAATAACATTTAATGAGAAGAAAGAAAGAACAATAAGAGTTGAATTAACAGATTGCGTTTTTAATGGTGTAAGATATTATGAAGGTGATGAAATAAAGGCTACTGATAGACTAAGTAATGAAAGAGTTTTGTTTATAGGTTCTAGTATTACAAGAGGTGCAAATGACCCAGCATATTACTCTTGGCCAAATGTATTATCAAATATTTTAGATTTTGAATGTATTAACAATGGAGTAGGTGGAACAGGTTATAAAGCTGATACACAAGGAAAAAATGATATATATTATGATAGATTAGTTTATTTGATAGAAGAATTAAAATTAAATCCAGATATCATAGTTATAGAGGCTGGTCCAAATGATCATTGGAGTGGCTATACAGCAGATGATATTATTCCGGAAGCTAAAAGATGTATTGATTATATAAAAAGTAATACAAACGCTAAAATTATTACAATTGGAGAATATTATCCAAGTGAAATTATTCCAGATAATTTAATAGATATAAATAATAAGTTGAAACAATTAGCTTTAGAAGAAAAAGTTCCATTTATAGATTGGTTAACAGGTGATACATATAATGAAGATGGAATAAAAATCACAACAGGTGAAGAAGGTTATATTACAGGAACAGGTGATACTGAAAAACCACACGGAGATGGAAATGCAGACTTCTATGTATGTGAAGATAATGTTCATTTGTCAATAGAAGGAAATAAATATTTTGGAGAGAGATTAGCAAAAGAATTTGCAAAACTATTAAATAAAGAGCCAAAACCTGAAAAAGTTATAAATGATAAAAATATAGTTTCATTGTATTGTTGGGAAATAAGTCAATTTAATTTATCAAAATTAAAAGATGAAATTGAATATCTAGGAGTAAATACTTTATATATTCAAAGACCTTCAAACGATAAAGAACTTACTAGACTAAGGGAAATTATGGAATTTTCTAAACAATATAATCTAGATGTATTTTTATTAGAAGGAGCTAGAGATTGGCTAAATACAGAAAACGATATTACTAAGGTAAAAGAAGTTATTGATGAAGCATATAGATTAAATCAAACTTTAGATTACAAGATTAAAGGTGTAAGTTTAGATATTGAATTTTACTTAGCTGAAGAGTATCAAAATAGTGAAGATGAAGAATATCATAAAGAATTGTTTAGAATATTTACAGAAAACACTAAAAAATGTTGTGACTATGCAAATAGTAATGGGCTTGGATATTCAATGGCGCTTCCAGTTTGGTTAAATAAATTATCAGAAGAAATTTTAGAAGATTTAATGAATTACAATTATGACCATATTGCATTTATGAATTATTATCAACCGACAATTATGGAAAACATTGATGAAGAAGTTGAAATTGCTAAAAAGCATAACATAAATATTGTAATTATAACAGAACTTCAAGCACCACAATATGTTGATATAAATGATACATTTTATGATGAAGGACTTGAAGATTGTATAAATACTTTAAATTCTTTGAAAGAAAAATATAATTATAAAAGATTAGGAACGTCTTATCATTACTATTTACCACTTCTTGATGTATTAGAAAGAGATACAAATGTAGGAATTGAAAATAAATATGAAATAGAATTATATCCTTATATAGACGGAAAAAGTGTTAAACCAGATAAAGCTGAAATTACTTCTGGTGATGGGGCTAGTCCAATTTATGGCTTTTATAATGAAGCTGGTGAATATGTAGTTAATTTTTATGATTTAGAATATGGAAAAGAATATACAATTACAATCAAATGCGGAAATTATATTGGAACAAAGACTTTTACATATCAAAAAGGTGATAAAGAATTTACTGACTATGAAATTGCTTATTTAAGTTTGAATTTAGAACAAAATAGTGAAGAAGAAAAGCCAGGAGAAAATCAACCTTCAAGTGGAAATACAGTAGTTTCAAATACAACTAAAAATGAAACAATAAAGCCAGACACAAATACAAGTAAGAACGAAACAATAAAGCCAGACACAAATACAAGTAAGAATGAAACAATAAAACCAGATACAAATACAACTAAAAATGAAACAGTAAAGCCAGACACAAATACAAGTAAGAACGAAACAGTAAAACCAAATACAAATAAAAGTAAAAATGAAGTAGTAAAACCAGATAATAATACAATCAGAAATAAGACAAGCAATAATACAACTGAAAATAAATCAAAATCAGCTAATAATACATCTAAAACTGATTATGGAAAAAATAACGTTGATAATTCAATAAGTAAAGAGAAACTTCCAAATACAGGAAATGGAATAATAGGAAAAGTAGTTATATGTTCAATTACAACTATTATTGGTTTTACATTATTTAGTTATATTAAATTCAAAAAATATAGTAAGTAGATAAAATAAAAAACCTTCAGTAATTTGAAGGTTTTTCTATTTTTATTTTTCATATTTATTATAACAATGAACCATGTAAAGAATTGATAATCCAAGTAATATTGAAATAATTGATTTACTATATCCGGCTTTTGGTAAATTTGAGTTAGCTACAGAGTTATCTATTTTATTAGAATTTTCATTTTTAACAGAAGATTCTGTGATTGTATTATTTTTTGAAGTATTATTTGTTTTATTAGTATTATTGTTGTTAATTTTGTTAGTTACGTTGTTTTTATTTGTTTCATTTTTGACTGTATTGTTACTTGGTTCAGCTGTTTCATTCTTAATTGTATTGTTACTTGGCTTAGCTGCTTCATTCTTAACTGTATTATTACTTGGTTTAGTTGTTGTATTATTAGTATTAGTAGTATTGTCTATTTTTTCTGTATATTCAAAGCTTCCTATGTAATTAGCGCCCAAGGTTTCATCCCATATATTATTATTTGCTAAACGAATAGCTTGATAATTATTATCTGTTTCTAAATTACCATATTCAGAAATTCTTAAATAAGTATCCCAATTTCCTTCAGCTATATCTTTTGGCAAATTTAAAATAGCACTTAAATCTACTATCTCATTAGAATTCCAAGTTGTAGGGTCAATTTTTACGGGAAGTTCATATATTTTTTCACCGCTTTTTAAAACAATGGTAACTTTTTTATTATTAACTAAATTTGCAAAACCTACATTTTCAATTTTTAGATTTATATTAAGAATATCATTCTTTCCGGAAACATCTGAATCTCTAAGAACAAATCTATAACCTAGATGATTTACAATATATAAGTATCCTGTTTGACCTTTATATAATTCGTCACTACCATTATAAATTTCATTTTTCCAGCTATCAATTACATCTTCATCATAATCTGAATTTAAATATGTTGTATGAGTTCTAAAAGCTTCTTCTGCCATATAACTTGAAGTGTTGATTTTATCGTTTTCTTCACTTCCACGAGTTTCTACAACTTCTCCACCATAAAGTGTATGTAAAGCTTGATTTTCTAACCATTGAACTTCAATTTCTCTATTTTGAAAAGTTCCTAAATCACTATGTGAACCTAAATATCCATCATTGAAAAGTCCAACTCTATATTCACGAGTTCCTTTTACTGTAATGTTTTCATTTAATTTATCTCTATCTAACCCTAACCAACCTACATAGTATTTTGGCTGTCTAACTCCAATTTTCAATTCTTCAGGAGTATTATCTAACATTACATCTAAAGCTTTGGCAACATTTTCAGGTGTTGAAATTTTACTTGTATGCATTTCTCCCCAAGGTCCGAAAAAGCCTAATTCAACATATGCAAGAACTGATTCATTTTTAGAAAGAATAGGGCAAATTTGTTCAATATGTTTTAAAATCATATCTAATGAAGGTTCTAAATCTTCATCACCTTCAAAATTGTCATAAGCAAATCTAATAATTGCTGTTCCACCATTATTTTTTATTGTAGTTAAAATTGTGTCTAACATATTTAGCATATCCTCAGAAAATTCTAAGTCTTTGTCACCATTAACTTTTCCAGAAAATTCACCAATTCCAAGTCTTAAATGAACTAAGTTTTCATCTTCTAAAATTTTTAATTTATAAATATCATGTCCACTTGGTAATTCGTTTCCTGAAACTTTGAAGTTGTAATAAAAAGGATAATAAAAACCTCTTTCAGGGTTATCAAATGTTTCTAAAGACTCAGTGTAATCAATTTCTTTTGTATTAGAATCATTATCACTAAATACAACTGTTGATAATAATATAATTAGTAAAAATGCAATAAAAATAAATTTTAAAGTTTTTTTCATATCTTTTCTCTAACCACCTTTGAACCAACATTATAACAGCTTTTCCTAGAATAGTCAAGAATACATTGAATTTGAATTTTTTGATTGACAAAGAAACAGTTATATGATATTTTGTAAACAATATTATAATTTCATATGAATGCCTTATAAGTTTAATAACGAGAAAGGAGCAAAAACTTATGGGTAGCATATTTTGTAGCATAGATTTGCAATATAAAAATCCAGTTGGTCCTGTAAAGGAAAATGAAGAGATAATTTTTCGGGTTAAGATTGATTCTTATTTAGGTCCGAAAGAAGTCTTTATTATTTTTGACAGATACTGGATGCAAGGTTCGTTCGAGTGGAAAATGCAGGAAGTACGAAGAGAAGAAGATAAAGTCGTGTTCGAAGCGAAAATTAAAGCTCAAGAAGTCAACATTTATAAGTATCATTTTGAATTTTATTCTCATGACCAAAAAATGACAATCTATAAAAAGTGGAACAGTTTTGAGGGCTATGTAAGACCGTGGAACATTCATCTGGAAGGTGAGCAGTGGCAACTTACAGTTTATAGACCAATAACTACTCACGAGGAAATGTCACAAGGAATAATGTATCAAATTTTTCCTGATAGATTCTATAAGTTTGGAGATGTAGAAAACCTTCCTCCTGATAGAATTTATAGACCATGGGGAGAAATTCCGTTTTTTAGTGATGATACTATTTGCAGTGACTACTTTGGTGGAAATTTACAAGGAATTAAGAATAGGCTTAAGTTTTTGAAGAAGCTTGGAGTTACAGTTTTGTATTTGAATCCGATATGGCTTGCAAGTAGTAACCATAGGTACAACACATCTAACTACAGAGAAGTGGATCCAGTTTTGGGAACAGAGAAAGATTTATTAGAATTGATAACAGAAGCTCATAGAAATGGAATGATTATTATATTAGATACAGTTCTTAACCATACTGGTTCTGATAGTGTTTATTTCAATAAAGATAAGCGGTTTCAAACTTGTGGAGCTTACAATTCCAAAGAAAGCCAGTACTATGATTGGTATTTCTTTTCTGAATATCCAAACAAATATGAGTCTTGGTGGGGGTTCCAGACATTGCCTAAAATTAATCAAGAGTCTAGAAGCTTTCAAGAGTATATGTTTGGAGAAAACGGAACGTTAGAGTATTGGTATAAGCTTGGGATTGATGGCTTAAGGTTAGATGTCGCAGATGAACTTCCTAATGAAACCTTGAGAAAAATTTTTGAGGTATCTCAGAAAAATAGAAAAAAGGTTGTTATCATTGGAGAAGTTTGGGAAGATGCTAGTAACAAGACTAATTATGGTCACAGAATGGAATATTTCTTAGGAAGCGAACTTACATCAGTAATGAATTATCCAGTTAAAGAAGCGATACTTGCTTATGTTCGTTATGGTGGGGAATATTGGTCTGGTAATCTTAGCAAAACTCTTACGGAAATTTTCATAGAAAATTATCCAAAGGAAATTGCTTATTCTGTCATGAACTTTTTATCTAGTCATGATACTGTGAGAGCAATAACAAAGCTTGCTGGACCTGAAGTCGATAACCATGATAAAGCTTGGCAAAACTCTCATGATAATCTTTCGAGAGAAGAGTATAAGCTTGGTCGTGAAAGGTTAATGATTAGTTACCTGATGATATACTTCTTACCTGGAGTTCCTTCGATTTTCTATGGTGATGAAGTTGGTTTGTCTGGGCAAAAGGATCCGTTTTGCCGTAAATGTTATCCGTGGAATAGAAGAGATAAAAAGCTACTTAGATTCTTCAAACAGCTTGGAAAAATGAGAAAGCAAAACAAGACTTTCTTTGGAGAAGCCGATTTTGAGGTAATTAGAGTAAGTGACGAAATCTGTGTTCTTGAAAGAAGAACAGAGAATAAAAAACTCGTTCTTATAATAAACAGAACAGACAGAATCCTCGATATTCCGGAAGACATTCGCAAGCTAGGTAGTGTAAAGGTTGTATTCGTTACGAAGAAGACTTTAGAAAACAAAATAGCTCCATATAGTGGTGTAATACTGGAAATGTCTTAGGTATTATGTAAAAATCGGTGAGGGAAGATGAAATATTTTTCCCTTGCCGTTTTTTTATAATATAATTTCTTGACATAGATAATTAAAAATGATTAAATAAAAAAAGAAAAAATAAGATAGAGATAGGATGATTATATGATAAGCGATTATGTAAAAGATATGAGAGAAAAAATAGGACATACTCCTATGTATATGCCTACGGTTGGACTAATTATTTGCAAAGACGATAAAGTTTTATTACAAAAAAGAACAGATGATGGAAATTGGGCAATGCATGGTGGAGGAATGGAACCTGGAGAAGAATTTTTAGATTCTTTGAGAAGAGAAATAAAAGAGGAAATTAATATAGAGCCTATAAATCCTGAAATATTTGGAATTTTTGCTGGTAATGATTTATATCATGAATATCCAAATGGTGATAAAGTATATATTTTTAATCATGTCTTTATTTGTGAGGAATATGAGGGTGATATAAAATTTAATGATAAAGAAGTGTCAGAAGTTAAATGGTTTCCAATAAATGAATTGCCAAATGAAATAATAGATGTAGATAGAAAAATTTTAGAAAATATAAAGCAATTTTTAAAGACGAGAAAGCCTATTATAGATTAATATTGGAGGATAAACAAAATGAAAATTGTCGTGCAAAGAGTTGCAAATGCTGAAGTTAAAGTTGATGGGAAGATAACTCGGAAAAATTGGAAAAGGCTTTTTAGTATTACTAGGAATTAAAGTTGGAGATACTAGAGAACAAGCTGATTATTTAGTAAAAAGGCTTTGCAATTTGAGAATTTTTACAGATGAAAATGATAAAATGAATCTTGCTTTAAAAGATGTAGGTGGAGAACTATTAATTGTTTCACAATTTACACTTTATGGAGACTGTTCTGGTGGAAATAGACCAAGTTTTATAGAGGCTGAAAGACCAGAAAAAGCTGAACCACTTTATGAATACTTTTGTGATGAATGTAGAAAAAATGGAATAAATGTTGAAAAAGGAATTTTTGGAGCAGATATGAAAGTTAGTCTCTTAAATGATGGACCAGTTACTATTATTATTGAAGATAAAGAAAAATAATAAAAATGTTTTAATAAAATAATTTTTAAGGAGATTAGAGAGTTGAAAAAATTAGTTGTAATTGATGGAAATAGTATCTTAAATAGAGCATTTTATGGAATAATGGGAAGTAAGATGTTAATGACATCAGATGGAACTTATACAAACGCTGTTTATGGTTTTTTAGCAATTATGTTTAAAATGTTAGAAGACGAAAATCCAGATTATTTAGCTATTGCATTTGATGTTAAAGCTCCAACTAAAAGACATGAATTATATAGTGAATATAAAGGAACTCGACATGGAATGCCTGATGAGTTAAAAGCTCAAATGCCTTTGATAAAAGAAGTTCTAAAAGCAATGAATATAAAGCTTTATGAAAAAGAAGGATATGAAGCAGATGATATTTTAGGAACTTTAGCAAAATTTGGGGAAGAAAATAACTTAGAAGTAAAGCTTTTAACAGGTGATAGAGATTCTTTTCAACTTGCAAGTGATAAAACGACAATTATGATTCCACATACAAAACAAGGAAAAACTGAAACTGATTATTATGATAGAAATAAAGTTTTTGAAGTTTATGGTGTAGAGCCAAAACAAATGATAGAAGTAAAAGGTCTTATGGGAGATAGTTCTGATAATATTCCAGGAGTAGCTGGAATTGGCGAAAAAACAGCACTTTCATTAATTCAAAAATTTGGTTCAATAGATGGAGTTTATAAAGCAATTGATGAGAAAAATCCAGAAATTAAAGGAAAAACTCTTGAAAAATTAATAGATGGAAAAGATAAAGCTTATCTTTCTAAAACTTTAGGAACTATTAATCTTAATAGTCCTATAGAAAAAGTTTTAGAGGATTTAGAGAAAAAAGAATGGAATAAACCAGAAGTTTTAAGAATATTTAAAGAGCTTAGATTTAATAGATATATTGAAAGATTTGAATTAGGCAAGGAAGATAAAAATATTGATTCTTTAAGTCAAGTTAAAGATATTAAAGACTTATTTCAAGTGGAAGTTTTAGAAGATGGTTCTATTTTAGAAAATTTAGAAAAACTTTATTATTATTTTGAAATAAAAGATTCTGAAGAAGAATTACCTATAAGCAAAAAAATTGTGAGTGTGAAAGTTGCAATAGAAAACAGAATTTATTCTTGCGATTTTGAGAAATTTAAAGATAATTTGAAGAAAATTTTTGAAAATGAAAATATCTTAAAAGTCGGATATGAGCAAAAGCAAGATTATATCTTATTAAAACAAGTTGGAATAGAGCCCAAAAATATGATGTATGATGTAAAAATAGCCAGTTATTTATTAAATTCTAATTCAAATCAATATAAGATTAAAGATTTGGCTTTTGATTATTTAAATCTTGATTTAGATGGTTTTGAAACAGAAAAAAATGAAGAACAGACATCATTTTTTGATGAGCCTAAAGAAGAAAAACAAAATTTAGAAAATGAGGTTTATTGTTATTGTATTTCAAAATTACCAGAAATATTAGATAAAAAATTAGAAGAAATAGGTTCTATGAAACTGTTTAAAGAGATTGAGATGCCTCTTGTAGAGGTTTTAGCTGAAATGCAATATGTAGGAATGTATGCAGATAAAAAAGAAATTTACAAGTTTGGAGAAAATTTAAAAACAAAATTAGAAGAATTAAGAATTGATATTTATAAATTAGCTGGTGGAGAAGAATTTAATATAAATTCAACACAACAATTAGGAAAAGTATTATTTGAAAATTTAGGCCTTCCAGTTATTAAAAAAACAAAGACAGGATATTCAACAGATAATGATGTTTTAGAAAAATTAAGAGAAAATCATCCAATTATTGAAAAAATTTTAGATTATAGGCAAATTATGAAACTTAATTCGACTTATGTTGATGGGCTTATTCCACATATAAATTCTATGACTGGACGAATTCATACTAATTTTCATCAAACAGTTACTGCGACAGGTAGATTAAGTAGTTCTGATCCTAATTTACAAAATATTCCTACAAGAACAGAACTTGGAAAGAAGGTTAGAAAGGTCTTTAAACCTAAAGAAGGTAATATATTTGTTGATAGTGATTATTCTCAAATTGAACTTAGAATTTTAGCTCATATTTCAGAAGACGAAACTATGTGTGAGGCTTTTAATGAAGATATGGATATTCATACAATTACGGCATCTAAAATTTTTGGAGTTCCAATTGATTTAGTTTCTAAACAATTAAGAAGCAGAGCAAAAGCTGTAAATTTTGGAATTGTTTATGGAATTAGTGAATTTGGTCTTGCTGAACAAACTGGTATAAATAGAAAAGAAGCAAAAGATTTTATGGAACAATATTTAGAACATTATTCTGGAATTAAAACTTATATGAATGATATTGTTAATGAAGCAAAATCAAGAGGATATATTGATACAATGTTTGGAAGAAGAAGATATATTCCAGAATTAAAATCTAATAATTATATGGTTAGAAAATTTGGAGAGAGAATTGCTATGAATACTCCAATTCAAGGAACAGCAGCAGATATTATGAAAATTGCTATGATTAATGTTTATAAAAAATTGAAGCAAGAGAATATGAAAGCGAAAATTGTTTTACAAGTTCATGATGAGCTTTTAGTTGAAACTCCAATTGAAGAAAAAGAAAAAGTTAAACAAATTTTAAAAGAGGAAATGGAAAATGTTGCTAAATTAAAAGTTCCATTAAAAGTTGAAGCAGAAGAAGGAAAAAATTGGCTTGCTGCAAAATAAATTTTTGAAAAGAGAGTTGATGATATGAATAGAACGAAAAGAAAAATATTTAATATAGCAATGAAACTTTTTTCTGAAAAAGGATATGATGCTACTAGTATTGAGGAAATTACTGCTACTGTCGGAATTGCAAAGCGGAACATTATATTATCATTTTTCTAGTAAAGAGGAAATTTTTAATTTTTTAGTTGAAGAAGGAATGAAGCTTCTTAAAAATAGTATTGAAATAAAAATCCAAAAGTGTGAAACAACTAAAGATAAAATTAGAGCGGTTATTCTTATTCAAGTTAAGGCTGTTATTAAATATAGAAGTGTACTTTCAATTATTTTTAGTCAAATATATGGAAATGAAGCGCGTAACAAAATTTGTATAGACAAAGTATCTGAATATATTGATGTAGTAAAAAATATAATTGATGAAGGAGTAAAAAAAGGTGAAGTTAAAAAATGTAATTCAACATTTTTAGCTTATACAATTTTTTCTCTTACTTCAACAATTATGATGTATACAAATAAAGAAGATTATGATATATCAGAAATTTATAGAGAATGCGAAACATCCATATTTGGAGATATTTTTTAAAATTTTTGTGTAATTAATATTTTTTGCTCGACTTGTAGGTCAGTATTATTGCATTTAAAAAGTTCAAATATTATAATGAAATTGTAATTCAAAAAATCCTATTAAGATTGGAGAAATATATGGAAGATTTAAGAATCCATAAAAGAAGTAAAGTTTTACATGATGTATATAAAATTTCTAATTTAAAAGAAATGCTTATTCATACTAAAAAAGAATATGGAACAGAAAATGCATTTACTTTTAAAACAGATACACCTGAAGTTTTTAGGTATGTTACTTATAATGATTATATAGATGAAATAAATGCATTTGGAACAGCTTTAATAAATCTTGGATTAAAAGGAAAAAGAATAGCGGTTATTTCTGAAAATAGATATGAATGGATGTTAACTTATCTTTGTGTTGTTTGCGGAGTTGGAATTATATCACCTTTAGACAAATCACTTCCAGAAGATGAGTTAATTAGTTCAATAAATCGTTCAGAGGCTGAAGCTATTGTATATTCAAAAAAATATGAAGACATAATGAAAAAAATAAATGGAGATAAAGCAAATAAAATAAAATATTTTATTTCTATGGACAAAGAAGAAGCAGATGGAGATAATATGTATTCTCAAAAAAGTCTCATTTCTGAAGGAAAAGAGTTAGTTTCAAAAGGCGATAAGAAATATATTGATAGTCAGATTAATGATGAAGAATTAGCAGTTATGTTATTTACTTCTGGAACTACTGCAATGTCTAAGATAGTAATGCTTTCACATAAAAATATATGTTCTAACTTAATGGATATTGATTCAACTTTTGATGTTTGCAAAGATGATACATATTTGTCATTTTTACCAGTACATCATGTTTTTGAATGTACAGTTGCTTTTCTTTATGCTACATATAAAGGTGCAAAAATTGCATTTTGTGAAGGTTTAAGACATATTGCTGATAATGTTAGAGAATATCATATAACTTGTATGATAGTTGTTCCAGCGTTAATTGAAGCAATTTATAGACAACTTTGGAAAAACATAGATAAAAATGGAAAAACTAAAAAAGTAAAATTTGGTTTAAAGTTAAGTAAATTCTTAATGTTTTTTGGAATTGATAGAAGACGTAAGATATTTAAAGAAATAATTGATGCTTTGGGCGGAAAATTAAGATTATTAGTTGCAGGTGGAGCTGCTTTAGATAAAGAAACTGAAATTGGTTTTAACAATTTCGGAATTGATACATACCAAGGATATGGTTTAACAGAAACTTCTCCTGTTATTGCAGCTGAACATAAAACAGTTCAAAGATATGGTTCTATTGGAATGTTATTTCCAAGTGTTGAAGGAAAGATTTTTGAACCAGATGAGAATGGAATTGGTGAACTTATTGTAAAAAGTCCAATAGTTATGTTGGGATATATGAATAATGAAGAGGCTACAAAAGAGGCTATTGATGAAGATGGATGGTTCCATACAGGAGATTTAGCATATTTTGATAAAGATGACTATTTGTTTATTACTGGAAGGAAAAAGAGCGTTATTGTTCTTCAAAATGGTAAAAATATTTTTCCAGAAGAACTTGAGATGATTATTGATAAATTGCCAGGAGTAAAAGAATCTTTTGTCTACGGAAAAGCTGATCCAAAGGATAAAGATAATGATTTGAAACTTGGAGTTAAAGTTGTATATGATCCAAAAGTTATGAAGGAAGAATTTAATTTAGAAAATGAAGAAGAAATTAAAGAAAAACTTTGGAATGATATAAAAAATATAAATAAAACAATGCCAAAATATAAATATATTAAAGGAATTATTGTGACTACTGAACCTTTAATTAAGACTACTACGCTTAAAATTAAAAGGTTTGAAGAAATTAAAACTGTGTAAAATAGAAGGGACAATGCTTGTCCCTTTTTATCGTGTAACTTAAATGTAAACAAAATGTAATAAAAAAATGTCGAAAAAAGCTTGAAAATAATATTTTAAATGGATATAATAACACTAGGAAAATATTTAAGAAGGAAATTGTCTACAAAGGAGGTATGTTTACAATGTCATTTTTTCGTAAATCAGGCATAGTAAACGTGAAAATGGTAATCACGGAAGAAAA
>CANQOG010000038.1 GCA_947625415.1 uncultured Clostridia bacterium | reverse complement strand
TCATTTTCACTATTTATTAAATTATTATTCAAATAAATCCCTCCTATTTTGCGAACATTTGTATTGTATCATATTATTTTAAAAGATTCAATCTTTTAATATGAATTTTTCGAAATTTGCATTTTATAATATTATCTATATAAAGTATTACTTTCATCCCAGCCATAAAAGCCTCATTCTTTGTTTTAAAACCAGATTTACTAATATACTTTCCTTTTTCCATCAACTTTTGCTATTTCAAATTGATATTGATATACTTTACCATTTTCTAACTCCATTCTTTTTATATTCTTATACAATAAAAAAGGAATGTCAACATATATACTATGTCTTCATTCCTTTATTTTTAATACTTTTTTTTACATATTTTTATTTTTGATGACAAACAGAATTTTTTTGATTCTTTTTTTAATTTTAAGAATTTCTTGCAATTCAGTATTTAAGCATTCTTTCCACAACAGTTTTTATATTTCTTACCACTTCCGCAAGGACAAGGGTCATTACGTCCAACTTTTGGACCATTGTTTACAATAGGTTGTGGCTTTGAGTCACTTGAACTATTTGGGATTGGAGCTTGTTCTCCAACATCTATTGCATTATTGTTTTCGAAACCTTCATTTGTAACCCTTACATTACTTTTATGTGTTAAAGGTTTTTCCATTTTAGCAATATGTAATAAAATCTTTGTAACGTCAATTTTGATAGATGAAATCATTTCTTCAAACATGTTTCCACCTTCAATTCTATATTGAACAACTGGATCTTTTTGACCATAAGCACGAAGTCCTATACCATTTTTTAAGCTATCCATACTATCAATATGATCCATCCATTTATTATCTACAACTTTTAGAATTACATATCTTTCAACATTTTTTATATCTTCGCCAATATCATTACATCTTTCTTCATAAAGCTTGTCTACTTTTTCTATTAATTCTTCTATAACTTTATCAGCCTTAACTTTATCTTCTTTTATAGTAGCTAAAGAATCAATTCCAAAAGTCATTTTAACCTCATTCATAAATGAGCTTATATTTTTATCCTCTAATTCACTAGAATAAGTATCAACAACCATTTGACAAGCATCATGCATCATATTAATAACATATTCATGCATATCAGCTTCATCCAAAACTTCTCTTCTTTGAGTATAGATTATCTCTCTTTGGACATTCATAACATCATCATAACTCAATACATGCTTTCTCATACTAAAGTTTCTTCCTTCAACTTTCTTTTGAGAACTTTCTATTAATTTTGTTAAAATTTTACTATGAATTGGAGTATCTTCATCAACATTTAGTTTTTCAGTAACTAAACTCATTGTATCTCCACCAAATAATTTAAGTAAATCATCATCCATTGCAAGATAAAATCTAGATTCTCCAGGATCTCCTTGACGTCCTGAACGACCTCTTAACTGATTATCAATTCTTCTAGATTCATGTCTTTCTGTTCCTATAATCTTAAGTCCACCAACAGCTAAAACTTTTTCTTTTTCTTCTTTTATTTCTTTATCATATTTTTCTTCTAACTCTTTAAATACTTTACGAGCAGACAAGATTTCTTCATCATTAGTTTCATTAAAAGCTGTTGCTTGCTCTATCATTTCTTCATCATAGCCATTTTTTCTCATCTCTTGCTTTGCAAGATATTCACTATTACCACCAAGCATAATATCTGTACCACGTCCAGCCATATTTGTAGCAATAGTTATGCTTTTATATTTACCAGCCTGAGCAATTATTTCAGCTTCTTTTTCATGGTTTTTAGCATTTAATATTTGATGTGGAACACCAACTTTATTTAAATATTTACTCAATTTTTCAGACTTTTCAATTGAAACCGTACCAACTAGAACTGGCTGACCCTTTTCATAAGACTCTTTAACTTCATTAGCTACAGCTCTAAATTTAGCATCTTCAGTTCTATAAATTACATCTGAATTATCAATTCTAATTAAAGGCTTATTTGTTGGAACTTCTACAACATCTAAATTATAAATTTCTTGGAATTCTGATTCTTCTGTCATTGCAGTACCAGTCATTCCAGAAAGCTTATCATACATTCTAAAATAATTTTGGAATGTAATAGTAGCTAAAGTTTTAGATTCATCAGCAATTTGAACTCCTTCTTTTGCTTCAATTGCTTGATGTAAGCCATCATTATATCTTCTTCCATACATAATACGACCTGTAAATTCATCTACAATTAAAACCTCTCCATCTTTCACGATGTAGTCAATATCTTTTTTCATAACTCCATGAGCACGCAAAGCTTGAGTTACATTATGTACTAAATCTGAGTTTTCAATATCATTAAAATTTTCTAATCCAAATTCTCTTTCAGCTTTCTCAATACCTTTTGATGTTAAAGTAGCGCTTTTAGCTTTTAAATCGACAATATAATCATAATTTTCATTATCTTGTTGTTGTTCCTCATTTTTAATATCATCTTCAACAATAATTTTTGAATTTAATTTTCTAACAAAACTATCTGCTTTTTTGTATAAATCTGAAGACTTGTCAGCTCTACCAGAAATAATAAGTGGTGTTCTTGCTTCATCAATTAAAATACTATCAATCTCATCAACAATAGCATAATTTAATCCTCTTTGCACCATATCAATTTTATTTATAACCATGTTATCACGAAGATAGTCAAATCCAAATTCATTGTTTGTTCCATAAGTAACATCAGCATTATAAGCTTCTTGCTTTTCTCTTCTACCCATTCTACTTTGAATCAAACCGACTTTTAATCCTAAAAATCTATAAACTTTACCCATCCATTCGCTATCTCTTTTAGCTAAATATTCATTAACAGTAATAACATGAACACCCTTACCTGTAAGAGCATTTAAGTATACTGGTAAAGTTGCAACTAAAGTTTTACCTTCACCTGTTTTCATTTCAGCAATTCTACCTTGATGTAATACAACACCACCAATTAACTGAACATCAAAATGTCTCATTCCTAAAACTCTTTTGGAAGCTTCCCTAACAACCGCAAAAGCTTCTGATAATATATCATCTAATTTTTCTCCATTACTTAATCTTTGTTTAAACTCATCTGTTTTAGCTCTTAGCTCTTTATCAGAAAGTTTTGATATTCCATCTTCTAGTGAATTAATTTTATTTACTATTGGTTTAATTCTTTTAACCTCTTTTTCACTATATGACTTAAATAATCCCATATTTTTCATTCCTTTCTAGCTAATATCTTTTATACTATATCATTTTTTTGTTAATATTTCAATACTTATTTTAAAATAAAAAAACTCCCAAAATTCAAGGGAGTTGATAATCTAATCTTCAGGTTCTTCAATTTTAAATTTATTTTTTTCTAATTCTAAAGCAGCAATAGTTAATTCTGATTTTTCATCACTTTTTACATCAACTAATGGACTACTACCATTTATAATCTGTCTACCCCTCTTTGAAATTGCAATTACCAATTCATATCTGTTATCAACCTTTTTTAATAAATCCTCTGTTTTTGGTTTAACTAACATTTTATTACCCCCTAATGTAATATCTATCTCTAACTTCAAAAACAAAATAACGCTTACGCGCTATTTTTAACTGCAAATATTATACCTCTTTTTACTTGTTTTGTAAATAGTTTAAGCAAATTATTTTATAATATTTGCTAAAACTCCAAAAGAAATTAACATCATTATAACACTTGCCATAACAACTCCTAATAAAATTGCTCCAAAAGATTTTTTCTTGTCAAGATTTAAAACAGATGCAAGCAAAGTACCAGTCCACGCACCAGTTCCAGGAAGTGGAATTCCAACAAAAAGAACAAGTCCCCAATATCCAAACTTTTCTATCGAATTTTTATGCTTTTCCACTTTTTTGTCTAAAAAATTAGCAAATTTATTAAAAGATTTTATTTTACTATTTCTCATTTTCTCTAATATTTTAGCCATTAAAAATAAGATAAAAGGAATTGGAATAATATTTCCTATCATTGAAATTATATAGCTAGGAATAGGATTTAACTTTAAAAGAGCAGCAGCAATTAATCCACCTCTTAATTCCAATATTGGCAAAAGTGAAATTATAAAAACTAAAATTTCTCTTCCAAAAGCAATACTTGTTAAGCCTCCAAATAATCCTATAATACCATTTACTAATTTATCTACCATATTATTTTTCCTTTCATATCTAAAGCTTTAATAATTTTACTATAATTATATATTTTTTGTCAATGAAAAATTCTAATAAATCTCTGTTCTATAGCATAAACATAAAAAACGGGCGAGGATTAGAACCCCCGCCCAAATGTTTAGGCTGTTATAGTTTTATATGTTACACGCTCGAACTCTCAAACAGTGTATCCCTTGCAGGCTTCACCGTCATAGTTCTCGCAAAAAGTATAGTAAATGCAATCAATGCAGTCATTAGTCGTCATGTTCCAGGATTCCAAGACGCTATCAGCACTATACTTCTTTGCCTTGCGCTCTTCTTTGCGTTGCAAAGTACGAGCCTTGTCGGCATTCTTGCGATAGTGCTTCTTCGCCATCTTGGCCAGCTTGCGCTGAATCTTAGAGGAGCTATCATCCGACCAGGAAATTTCGACCAGCAACTGGTTCTTCCGCCCCGCACCAGAAAGGCACTTCTTGTACTTACCGGGGAGTGTAGCATCTACCCCCTGATTCCGAAGGCTCTCAAAGTCCTCAATGTGAACCTTTGCCGTTCCAGAAGAGCCACCATAATTTGCAATGGGGCTTAACTGCTTTTCTAACATAAAAAACACCAGCTTTCTTCCCTTTTAAGTTTAGGGAGAATTTTTTTACCCTGCATCAATATTTCTATCGATACGCAAAATATATTATAGCACGTTTTTTCTAAATGTCCAGTCATTTTTCAATATTTTTTTGATTTTTTATAAAAAAATCATATTTTAAATCAAAAATAAATATAATTTAGCATACAAAATTTAAGGATGTGATTTTAAGTGTTTATCTATAATTTTAAGTTAAACAAAAAATTTTTTAGTAAAGTTTTAATTGTAATATTTTCAATAATTTGCTGTATTTTACTTGCAATATCCATTTGCAAAATTTTAAAAGAAATAAAAACAAATAAAGATAATGAAATTGTCAAAAATAATTATTCAATTCCTTCTCCAGATATTGCAGAACTCACTCCAGAAAATTATTGCAATGTTTTAAAAGAAGTACATGAGGATTTAAATACTTATGTTGGTCAAAAAATTTCTTTTACTGGATATGTATATCGCGTTGCCGATTTAAAAGAAAACCAATTTATTTTAGCGAGAGATATGATAATAAATAGTAAAAATCAAACAGTTGTAGTAGGATTTCTATGTGAATATGAAAATGCAAAAGACCTTGTAAATGATTCATGGATAAAAATTTCAGGAAAAATCGACAAAGGCAATTTTTATGGAGAAATTCCAGTTATAAAAATAGAGACTTTGGAAGAAGCATCTATTCCAGATAATCCTTATGTTTCACCACCATCAGACTCATTTCTTCCAACAGCAGTAATATATTAATGCCAAAAATCTTCTTACTTATCTTGTAAGAAGACTTTTTTATTAA
Source organism: uncultured Clostridia bacterium (assembly GCA_947625415.1). Taxonomy (GTDB): domain Bacteria; phylum Bacillota; class Clostridia; order TANB77; family CAG-508; genus Scatovivens. The sequence goes on along the minus strand of CANQOG010000038.1, from coordinate 11,061 downwards.
AATTCTATTTATATAATTTTTCTAAAAATTGATGATATACTACATCAGTAATATAACCATTTAAAATTTCATCTTCTGACAATCCTCTACTATATAATCTTGCAGTATAAAGCGATAATTTCGAATAATGCCACCATTCGCCAGCATTCATAGAGCACATCCCCACTCTAAAATCAACGCAGTTCGGCATGTCGACTTCACAGAAGTTAACCCACTGCAGTACATTATATCCACCAGTTGCTATATTTTTACCATCTAAATACACCTTCTGACAGTAATATTTTCCATTCCCACCTTCTTTATAGAATTTTGTTACATCCAGAGAAACAACTAAATGATGTGACCTACCATCCCATAAATCATACCCCAAATTGATAACTTGAGTCCATGGGTAAGGGCTTGAAGCACCATTTGGCGTAAAGTCTGATGCTCCCGAAGCACTCATTCCTCCATTCCACACAAATTGAGTTCCTTCATTCTGTAATCCAAATCTTAACCTTCCTCCTCCAACGTCATACTTACTCCAATACCCCAACAATCCAGCGTAAGCTGAATTTTGTTCCTCACCATTCCAGAAACTTCTGCCCTTATCAAAGATTCCATAAAATTCAAATGTAAATCCATTTTGAGCCAATACTTCTTTTTGAGTTAATTGCCTTTCCTCTCCTGTCTCTCCATCTGTTCCCATATATGCCGTTCCATCTGCATGATATGCTAGGCTATCATTATATAAAATTTTTATGTAATCATTTACTCCATCAAAATTAAATGATGTCGGTGTTAATCCACTTTCATCATTATAATCAAAATTTACTAATTCTACTCCTTCTCCTAATCTTTCTTGCAATGCTTCTTGTTCATTTGCTACATCTCCATCTATTACTGATGAATCTATATTTAATATTAGCCCTTCTTCTACTGCTAAACTATCACTTGATGATAATATTATATTGTCTCCTATTTCTTCTACTTCATCTAAATTTTCTATATCTTTTAATCTTCTTATATCTCCTACATTTTTTACTTCTCCTGTCTCATAATTTATTATATAATCATTTTGCAATTTTTGATTATTTTCAAGAGTTGTTCCTTTAGCTACATAATACCAATCTGTTCCATATATTCCATCTTCTGTTACTAATACTTTCCAATTCTCTCCTACTTTCTTATCTTTTAATTCTTCTCCTATTTTATTTTCTATTTCTCCATTTTCATTTCTTTCTTGATTTGATACTATTTCAATTTGTAATAGTTCTCTTTCACTCGCTTCAATACTTAACTCTTTTGCACCTAATGCTTTACTTATTATCCCATTCTCACCTATAATCGCATTTAGTGAGACTCCAGCAAGTATAAGTAGGACAATGACTGTGACTTTATTCTTTTATTACTAATTCAAATATTTTATAATGATAACTAAAATTATAAGTTATTTTTGCCATGATAATAAAAGATACTTGAATTTTATTTATTATAGCATCTACACTATTATTTTTTGTTTATATTTACAGGACAATTGAAGAATGAATTTTCTTTGTTCCAAGTGCAGTTTCCAAGTTCAATTGTTTCTTTCCACAATGAACATCCGTTAAATGCATTATCTCCTATGTTTGTTACAGAACTCCAACCTACAGTTTCTGGCATGACAATTGAAATTAATTTAGAACAATTCTGAAAAGAACCATTTCCTATACTAGTTACGTTATGCGTAAAAGTAACTTCTTGAACTGAAGAGCTATTAAATAAAGCATTTGGGATGGTTGATAAATCACATAAGAATTCTACACTTGTCAATCTCGTTTCTTGGAACGCACCTGTACCAATAAAAGTAACAGAACCAGGAATCTGGACATTACAGTCAAAAGTTACTCCCCAAAAAGCTCCATCTGCGATAGAAATTAAAGAATCACCCCAAATTACCTTCTTATATCCAGAAAGACAGCTTCCAAACTGGTTAGCAAGATATTTTACATGAGTCAAGTCCAGAGTGCTTACATTAGTACCGCTTAAAGCATAAGTATCTATTTTTTCTAATGAACTTGGAAAATTTAAAGTATTAAGTGACGAACACCCACTAAATAAACTGTAACTAAACAAAGTCAACGTATCAGGCAAAGTAACTTCCTTCAAATTAGTACAACCTCCAAATACTCCCGTACCTAACATTGTAAGAGGAGCATTTATCACAACTTTTGTTAATGACGTACAACCAGAAAAAGCACTATTTCCTATAGATTTAATGGTTTCTGGAATCGTTATTTCCGTAACATCATTACCATCTTTATCCTTTAAGCTTGTAGCTCCAGAATATTCTGAATCAGCAATTGTCATCTTTCCATCAAAATCGATTACACAAGCTCTTGTTACTCTAGTTCCATCAAAAGGATTAGCTCCAAAAGATATTTGTCTTCCAAATGTTGAAGTATAATCCCCCACCACTTCACCAAAGAGATTGCTACAACCAGAGAAAGCATTATTACCAACAACATTCACATTATTAGATTTCAAGTATGCAATTACATTCTGTTCAATCGATATGCAGCCTCCAAACGCATAGTCTCCAATAAAATTTAAACTTTTAGAAGTCGGAAGAAATTGTAAACTAGTGCACCCTTCAAAAGCCCATCCACCAATTGTCTTTACATTAGAAAACTTACAATCCACTAAAGACGTTCTTTGAAATCCACCCATTTCAACATTTCTAATCAGCTGATCATTAATAACACTTTGTAATTTTCTACAATCGTAAAAAGCCCCAACGCCTAAATTAACTGTTACGTTACTCAAATTTATAGAATCAGCATTAAAACTAGCACTTAACAAGTTGCTACTCCCGCCAAAAGCAAATGTGCATATATTTAAAATCTCATCTGCAATTACATTACATACTAAATACTCTAAACCACTTTGATAAAAACAATATTGACTTATCTCCGTAACTCCACATGGAATTGTTACTGTTCCTTTTAAACCTGATGTATTGTTAAACGCATACTCTCCTATCGAAGTTAATTTATCATTTAATTCTAAGCCTGCTATTTTTGTACAATCACTAAATGCATAATTTCCTATTGTTGTTAAGTCTTTTGGCATTGTTATTATATTTTTCAAACTATTACAATTATAAAATGCATAGTCTCCAATTGTTACTAATTTACTTTCTAAGCCTTCTTCATTTTCAAACTCTAATCCTTCTAGTCCACTACATCCATAAAACGCATTTTTCTTTATTTCTGTTATTCTTGATGGTATTATCAATGTTCCTGTTACTCCACTAAATCCACTAAATTGCCCTTCATCTATTACATCTACCTCTTCTCCTAATGTACTCATTAATACTTGTATGTCTCCTGTCATTCCTTTACATCCACCAAAAACATTTTTTCCCATTTGTATTTTTTGGTTTACTATTACATTTAGGTCTCCTGTTATTTTACCACATCCATAAAATCCATAATCTCCTATTTCTTTTAAACTACTTGGAAATTCTATTTTACAGTTTAAGTTTTCACAATTGCTAAATGTACTATTTCCTATTATCTCTATGCAATCTGGAATTTTTACTGATGTTATTTCTGAATATTCAAATATTCCATTTCCTAATTCTCTAACTAATAAACCATTTATTATATTTGGAATCTTTATCTCTCCTTCTTTCGGTTTCTTATAATTTATTATTTTCAATGTTCCATCTTCTCTTACTTCATATTCCCAATCTTCTTCTGTTCCTTCTACAGCTCCATATATTGTTTCTACTTTTAAATCATTTTTTAATAATGCTAATTTTCTACTATATATTCCATATGTTACTACATAACCATCACTTACAATTCCCATATTTGCTTTTAATTCATTTCTTTCAAATTCACTATTTACAAAATCTACTAATTCTTGTCCTTCTAATTCTCTTGTTGCTCCATCTGTTAAAATAAATTGTATCTGCTCCCATAGTTCTGCTTCTTCTGTCGCCATCTTTGAATTTATTGCTTTACTTACTATTCCATTTTCTCCTATTATCGCATTTAGTGAGACACCAGCTAAAATTAGTAGGACAATGACCGTGACTTTATTATTTTATGATTAAAATATTGAAATTTTATTTCCAAGTTCATTAAATATAAATTTGCTTATATTTATATTATTTAAAAAAATAGTAAGATAAGATTTTTCCAACATTTCCGCCATACCCTTTTTACTTTTCTAAACTCTCTAAAAGTTTATGATAATTTTTACTTGTTTCATAATTTTTGATAACTTCTTCATCTGTTAACGCTCTTCCATAAATTCTCAAACAATAAAGTTCCGCGTTAAGAAATCCATGATAATTAGAACCCACATTACCATTAGGTACCTGAACATATCTTGCCTTTCCAATAGTTAAAATATTACATCCGTTGTAAACTTCCTTGAACAAAATCTTCCCATCTAAAATTTTCTTCATCAAATTGTTCTCTTTGAAATTCCGTACTATTAATGAATCCAACTACTTCTTTTTTTTCGCCATCTACAGTTACTGTAAAATAAATATCTTTATTATAACTTGTATCATATCCAAGATATTTAAAATCATTCATTCTGAACCATCCATCACCATCACCGTATACATGGATATCTAAAATCGTTATTCAAACCAGCACCTAAATTAAAACAAATTCTTGCCATACGATCACCAGCACTGTCAAAAACAAAAGCGGCACCTATTTTCCCCCTATTAACATCTGAATTTCTTATTTCAAAAAAACCGCCAAGAGTAGCACCACCTACTCCAGCTAAAATTTGCTCACCAGTTATCTCATCAATAAGTAGTCCTTTTCCTTTCAATTTTCCATAAAACTCTAATGTTAATCCTCCATCAAAATTGTATTCATCTTTATTAAATTTCATTTCTATATAATCATCTACTCCATCAAATTTAAATGATGTATTAGTTAAACCACTACTTTCATTATAATTAAAACCTTTTAATTCTACATTCTCTCCCAGCATCATTTCCAAATCTTCTTTATTATTTTGAGCACTTCCATCAATTACTGATGAATCCAGATTAAATATTACATGATCTTGAACTCCTAAAACATCTGTTGAAGCCATTTTTATATATTCTATTTCTTCTAAATTAATAATCTCACCAGTATCATAATTTATCAACCAATCGTTTTCTAAAATTCCATATCCTGATATTTCTGTACCTTTTGCCACAAAATTCCAGTGTGTCCCATAAGTTTTATCATCAACTAAAACAATTTTCCAATTATTTCCAACCTTTTTATCTAAAAGTTCTTCACCTAATTTTGATGTTTTGCTATCACATTGAAAACCCAAAATTTTTATTTGTAATGCTTCTCTTTCATTTGCCACTTCACTAATATCTTTCGAATCCAATGCTTTCGTTATTATCCCATTCTCCCCTATTATTGCATTTAGTGAGACACCAGCTAAAATTAGTAGGACAATGACCGTTATTTTTGTATTTTATAATTAATTTAATTTACAAATTTATAACTTTTTCTATTATTTCTATATCTTCTATTTTATTTATTCCAAAACACTTCTTTCCTAAATCTTTTATTGAAGCACCCAAATGATACATTTCTTTTTCATCAAGAATTATAAATCTATCATGAAACTTATTTGTTTTTTCCACTTTTAATATTGGATATTCTTTATTAAATTTATCTATATCTAAATTCTTTATATTACTCTTTTCAGATGTTAAAATATTTACTTCTACATTTTCTCTCTTTTTACTTAACATTTTCAAAACACTATCATCAATATAATTATCTATAATTATAATTTTATTACTTGCCTTTTTTATTAAATCTACAATTAAGCTATAGCTATCCCATATTTGTCCATTAAAAAATATTCTTTGCTTTATATTTTCTTCACTTTGTAATTTATTAAATATAACGTCAAACTTCTTATCATAATCACTAAATTTTTCATCAATTTGATTTTCAATTTTTATAACTCTTTCAAATACATTCTTATTAGTATAAATAAATTTTCTCATCTCAACAAAAGCATTCATAATATTTATACTAACTTGAATAGCTATATCATTTTTTAACAAACCGGAAAGCATAGCTATTCCTTGTTCTGTAAATACATAAGGTAAGTATTTTCTATGTCGTCCTCTTTGCTTTTCGCTTAATGTCACAACTTGTGACATTAAACGATTGTTAATTGTTTCATTTTCGTTTAAGGTCGCAATTTGCGACCTTAAAACTTTAAATTCATCTTCATTTAATTGAAAACAAAAACTTTCTGGGAATCTATTTTTATTTCTATTTACAGTTTCATTTATTCTTTTAGTTTCATAATGATACAACATTGCAACATCACTATCTAGCATAACTTGCCTTCCTCTTATTGTATAAATTAAATTTTTAATTTCATCATTTGTTAATATTTCTTCTATTTCAAATTTATTTTCTTCCATAAAATCATATCCTTTTTGCATTTTTTAGTAAATATATTTTTATTGCAAAATTATTATAAAACCTATGTTCGTAAAAGTCAAGTGATTTTTTAAAAAATAAAAGATTCACTTGACATAAGCAAATCTTTTAAAATATTAAATTATGGTATTTTTGTTATCTGTTCAAAAATTCCATTTGAAGCTTCTAAATATCCGAGCTCCGTGAACCAATTCCTTGGTTTGGAAGTTCTTTTGCTAAAGGATTTGTATACCCTGTTACAACTATCTCCGTTTCTGGTGTTGCTAAACAATTTTGTAATTCATAATATGATTTTGCTATTTTATAATCATTTTCTATTTGAACTTTGCTCAAGTCTGTCGCTCCTTGATTACTTCTATATGTAGCTCTTATTGTTCCACTTTGAGCAAATATTTTAGCTGGTATAAATTGTATTGTTTCTCCATTTGTATTTTGTCTTTCATAAACTTTTAAAACTGTATTTGTTTGATTTCCATCTTTATCATATTCGTAATATTTTGTTTCATAATCATTATTTGTTATCATATCTCCATTAAAAGCAAAGATATTTTCAGCGTTAGAATAATAAACTTTGCCTCCAGCTCCTGATTTTCCACCAGCACCACCTCTAGTATTCCAAAAATAGTCCAAATTATATCCGCCATCATTACTCCAAGCCCAACCACCTTGACCTCCAATAGCTCCAGAACCAAATCTTTGATTACCATATCCTATTCCTTTAGTATAATAACCTCCACCTCCAGCAGCACCGAACCCGCAAAGTCGTTATAGGTATTTCTTTTAATACATCATCATTAAATACTTTTTCTCCACCACCTAACCCATTATAACCAGATTTGTTATTTGCTTGACCACCCGAACCTGAAAACCCTCCAGCCCCATTACAATGGTCAGCTCCGACCTCCGACCAGCTCCTCCACCGACCTATACCCGCTGCTGGATACCCTCCGAGCCCCTCCAGCTCCTGCACCTATACCAGGACCCCCTGAAGCTCCTGAACCACCATAAGCATAAACCACTATATCATCGTTTATATATATTAACCCACAGTCTTCTCCTGTCTCCCCATCCCAACCTTGATTTGTATTTGTTTCTGGGTTGTCATCACTATCTTGGTCAGAATAAATACCCAAACCGAATATTTCCGTACTATTAGCATTTCCGCCTTTCCCACCGTTTACCGTCCTATTCCAGCTCCTGCTCCACCGCCTCCGGCCTCCACCATAAACTCCTGTTGGAATATTTCCATTACCAGCATTTCCACCATAAGCTATTAGTGTTCCTGAACCATATAGATTTAATGTTGCATCTTCTCCATCTATTGATGGTACTCTTATTCCTGCATATCCTCCAGGTCCTCCTTTCGCTCCTTTATCACTTCCTATTTCTCCTTCTTGTCCAAAACCACTATCTACTTTTAATGTCACTCCTTCTTCTACATATAAATTTAATGTTGCCTTTGGTTCTATATTTATTGCACTTCTTGCCAATCCTTGATTTGTTAAATTCATATCATAGTCTATATATATTGTTACTTCTCCTGATTGTATATCAAAACAAAATTCTCCTTCTTTTATTTCATCTCCAAATACTAATGTTTCTTTTTTACCTTCTCCTGGGTTAAATTCCATCTTACCATTTCCATCAAAGTTTTCACTTGTTAATATTTCTATTTTTTCTCCCATTTGCTCATCTGTTAATTTCTCTACTTTATAGTTTCCATTCCCATCTTCCTCTATTACATAATAATATCCTTCTTTTTCTACTACATTTTTTCTTTTTCCACTTCCATCTACATCCATTTTAAATGAACTTTCTATTTCTTTTCCTTCTCTTGATTTTAAATAACTATCTATTGTTTCATTTGTATCCATATCTAATGCATAACCTGCTATCATTATTTCTAGCTCTTCTCTTCTTTTTGCTTCTTCTGACAATTCTTTTGAGTCCAATGCATTCGTTATTATTCCATTCTCTCCTATTATTGCATTTAGTGAGACTCCAGCTAAAATTAGTAGGACAATGACCGTGACTTTATTATTTTATGATGAAAAAAATAAAAAGGCGGTGTTATCCGCCATAAGAATAAGTTGTTTTTCAATATATTTAAAATTTGTTCTTTTTAAATCCATAATTTGAAATTAATATATTTTCACTAATACTCTAAGTCAACACATTCAACCCATTTAATCGCTGTTTTGTATCTGTTACTTGTTTTACCAGAGTTTCCATCAATCCAACGTCCTAATACTCCTGTAGTATTTGAACCAGTTCCCCATACTGTTCCATCATCTTTTATAATTATCGCAAATCCATTACCAAATGTAACATCTATCGCATGGTCTATTTCTAGCTTTCCTAATACCTTATAGCTCGAGCTACCCGTACCTGTTCCCAATAATGTCTCACTCCCATAACCAAAAACATTTCCTTTGTTTGTAACAGCAATAAGGTTCTGATCGTCTAATACAGCTACAGAAACTATTTTTTCCTCATCTCCAAGTTCTTTAAAAGGATATTCTGTAAATTCTTTTTTCAAGTTATTAAATCCACCATCGTACGTTTTATTAGTCCAATTTCCAGAAACAAAAAGTTTTCCATCCTCTGATAAAATATACCTTCGAAATCTCTCACCGTATTATTAAGTTAGAACACCCTCTAACATTATTATTTAATTTTATTTCTGCAGGTAGTTCATATTCGGTAGGATTAATCAAATACTTACCGTCTGATGCAAAAGGTGCGCCAAAACATTCTCCCCAGCCATATAATACACCATCCTGTGTTAAAGCAATTCTACAATAATCGTTAACTTGAAAATCAATAATATTATCTAAAATTTTTATATATGTATTATGATTTGTTTCTCCAGTCCAACCTGGATAACAACCATTTCCTGCATAAGAAAAATAACCCGTCGCATAAAGGTTTCCATCAATATCCAAAACCCAAGAATTATGTTCTCCACCAATAAATTTTATAGCTTTACCAGAAAATTGACTAGTATCAATTTTACTAAATTTTTCTATTTGATAACTTTCATCCGCTCCAACTCCTAATGCTAAAGAATCTTCACCAGCAACATAAACATTTCCATACATATCAACATATCCTAAACCAATTGGATCAAAATAAGATACATTTGACGCAACTAATTCCCAATTCTTTTCTATACGTTTAGTACCTAAACAAAGTTTTTCGTCACCTCGAATCCAAAATTGCCCATTAATATCCTTAATAACATATGCAGTCTTACTACTACCATCAACAGCCAAACCACCTTTTATAACTCCCCCATCATTTACCAAGTTACCACCAATATTAGAAATTTTAGGAAGTAATCCTTCATCTGTATTTTTGAGTTCTATAAATTTGCTATCTGTTTTGATATCCGAAGGAGCTATCCCAGTTAAATTAGAAGAACCTGTTGCAAATAATCTTCCATCATTTAATAAGTAAAGAACTCCTTCCATAGAAGCACAAATGTCTTTTACATCCGAGCCTGAAAATGGAACATTTTCTAATTCATCAAATTTCCAAGCTCTCTCTTTGTCTCCAAGCCATCCAACATTGTTAAATGCAACCCCCATAAGTTTACCATCAGTTCTTTCAGCAATTACAATTTTGCCATAACTCCACATTCTCTTAAATGTTTGTCCAGCAATATCACTTCGTTCTCCAAAATCTGCACCACCATGACCACCAATCCAGCCTGAAGCAAGTCCGGAACCAGCATAACCTGTCTGTAAAATTTGTCCATCAGTCGTTAAGATCAAAGTTTTTCCACCAAGCAAAATATCCTTTATTTTATTATTTATTTTATCTCCATTATTACCATCCCAAATTTCGATAAATTCACTATATTTTGGTGCTTTACCATTATTGATTCCTCCAAATGCCCAACCGCAGTATCCAGTATAAAAGAAACGATTATGTTCAGCCCATTCATCTGAATGTTCCTCTAAGTCAGGACCACTATCATTCCACCACATTATTACTTCATCATTATCTGCTGTTGAACCCATCATATATATATAACTAAAATCTATTGATATATTTTTAAAAACAACTTCCGTAAATTTTCTTACTTCATTTGTATGTCCTAATCCAAGATTTCCCTTTTCATTATAGCCACATGCAAACAATCTATTATCTGTTGTCGTAACAAATAAATCTCTTCTCAAATCAAAAACATTCTCTACTTTTCCATCAATATCAAGTTTTATTGGTGTATCACCAGTCCAGTCTCTCATAACTTCGTCACTCAAACCAAGTTTATTCTCAACGTTATATCCCCAAGCCCACAGTTCTCCAAGTGTATTTATCACATAAATGGTATCGCATCCACCACAAGTTATCTTTACCGGGGTACCAACCTCTTCTGGAATGCTTAATTTTCTAAATGTTTTTGTATCAAGACTTTCCATTTCGTCTTCCAATGTTTGTAAGCCGCTACCCTTCACACCTTTTCCATATAAATCACCATTATTATATAATTTATAGATATTGTCACTATCAGAATCAGCAATTATTTTAAATCCATTAGGATTTTCCTTTTTTTCACTTTCATTAATTATATTTCCATTTTCATCAATAT
>CANQOG010000037.1 GCA_947625415.1 uncultured Clostridia bacterium | reverse complement strand
TAGTAAAATATAAAAAAATTTAATGGATATGAACTTCCAAGAATCGAAAGTTCGAAGAACAAAAAATAATTCTTAATAAAAAAATATTAAAGAATTATTTTGAAATATTTTAATATGGTAAAAGTAATTTGTCAATAGAAAAGCAAAAAAATAGTAATAAAATAAGAGAATAACAGTTATTGTCCTACTAATTTTAGCTGGAGTATCACTAAATGCAATAATTGGAGAGAATGGGATAATAACGAAAGCATTGGATTCGAAGAAATTAAGTATTGAAGCAAGTGAAAGAGAACTATTACAAATTGAAATAGCATCAAATCAAGAGAAAAATGAAAATGGAGAAATAGAAAATAAAATAGGAGAAGAATTAGTAGATAGATTAGTTAAAAACGGAACAAACTGGAATATTATTATAGCAGAAGGTAAAACTTATGGTACAGGTTGGAATTTTGTAAAAAAGGGGACAGATATTCCTGAGTATGGAAATTTAGCTAATAGCTGGCTAATTAATTATGAAACGGGAGATATTATAGAGCTTAATGAAAACTTTAGAAATATTAAGTATTGTGATACGATTTACGTAACTGATAGTTTGATATTCAATTTAGATAATATGATTTTTGGTGATGATGTTTTGAATTCTGAAGTAAGCTTGAAACAAGTTTTTGGTGAAGATGTTGACTTGCTTAATTTTAATTATAATGAAAAAAGTGGGCTTTCTAAGCAAGGCTTTAAATTTGATGGTTATGATGATCAGATTAAGTTGAATATAGACTTGAAAAATAAATTCAAAGATGGTGTGACTTTTGAATTTTTGGGAACAATTAATGATGGTGGTACATTATGGACAAATACAAATGAAGGAGTGTGGGAAATTTCTAAAGAATGGGATAATTCGAAAAAAGGGTTGTGTGGATTCTTTGATGGGAATGTACTTGGTGACTATTCATCAGAGAGTAAATTAAAGTTTGGATTTGATTATGAAGTTGATAAAATAAGCAGGTTAGTCTGGAGCTTTGGCTATCACGAGTGTCCGCCAGCTCTCTTTGGTGGTTGGGGAACTAATGTTGAACCAAGTTATCGATATTGGGATAGGATTACAAATGTAGCTGATGGAACTGGGAGAATAGTTCCTAGAGCTTTGTGTTCAATTTATTTAAGTGTCAAAGGTTCTTCTGGCGAACTTTCTGTTTTAATAAATGGAATAGATGTGTTTAGTGGTGCATGGCCTGAGGGGGCTATTGCTTGGCAAAACTTTTTGAATAGTTTGGATAGTGAGCAACAGTATAGACTTATGATTGGTGGTTGTAAAAATGGCAAAAATTGGGGAGTTCTTAATGGAACAGTGCAAGTTTTGCGAATTTATGGTAGAGAGCTTACAAAAGCTGAAATGATTCAAAATTTAGAAATAGAAAAATCTGTTAGAGGATATTAGTAGATTTGAATTTTGTTAGTTTTTGTGAGAACATTTTTATGCAAATTACTTATCCTAAGGTGTATACAAAAGAGTTATTCTTTTTCTGTCTATTTTTATAAATTTTTCTTCTTTTAAAGATTTTAATTCTCTGAACATTGCTGAACGGTTTATTGCTAGAAAATCAGCAAGTTGTTTGAAACTATTAGGGGGATATATGAATTTAGATCTTGTTTTTTGATATTCATATTGGAAATAAGCTAAAAGTTTCTCTCTAATAGTTTTTTTTGTGAGTATATGAGCTCTATCATTTACTTCTCTTAGTTTTGTGTGAATTATATCAAATAAATTATTAAAAAAAATATTATAATAGATGTGGTTTGTATTTTTAAAATTTATAATATTATTATAATCAAAAACTACAATTTTTGTTTTTTGAGAAGTAGAGCGAATTTGACAGTCATCATCATTCATATTTGAAATTGCTGACCCAAATACACTTTGAGGTTCTAACTCTTCAATTAAATTTTCATCACCATTATAATTAATTTCTATCATTTCTGCAGAACCTTCTAAAACAACACAAATAATATTTTTACCTCTGATGGTTTGCAAAATCTCTTCATTTTCAAAAAAGTCATAAATGTGAGCCTCCAATAGTTTGAACAATTTATTCCTCTGAACCTCAGTAATACCAGTAAATACAGAATTCATAAAATCACCTCGTAGATATTATATTACATTTTAGTAACAGTTGCAAGTGCAACTTCTATTTTTTAATTTTAATTTTTATAATCAGATTAACAACATAAGTAAAAACTAAAAAAATTAACTTAAAAAATACAAAAAAGGGGAACAAAAATCATGAAAATTGTAAAAAGAGATGGTCATATTGTTGATTATGATCCAAGCAAAATCAGAGTTGCTATAAGTAAGGCTAATGCAGAAGTTAGGCCAAAAGAAAGAGCTACAAATGAAGAAATTGAAGAAATAATTAAATATATTGAGGAATTAAATAAAAAAAGAATTTTAGTTGAAGATATTCAAGATATTATTGAGGAAAAACTAATGGAACTTGATAAATATCTTTTGGCTAAAAAATATATCACATATCGTTATACTAGAGAATTAGTTAGAAAAGCTAACACAACAGACCAGTCAATTAAAGAATTAATTGAAGGTGAGAACGAATATTGGAATAGTGAAAATTCTAATAAAAATGCTGAAGTTGTTACTACTCAAAGAGATTATTTGGCTGGAATTACAAGTACAGACATAACAAGAAGATTTTTATTACCAGAAGAAATTGTAAAAGCTCACGATGCTGGAATTATACATTTTCATGATGCAGATTATTTTGCTCAAAACGCTCTTCATAATTGTGAATTAATCAATTTGGAAGACATGCTTCAAAACGGAACAGTTATAAATGGCGTTATGATTGAAAAACCACATAGATTTATAACAGCTGCAACTATTGCAACTCAAATAATTTTAGCTGTTACATCATCAAGTTATGGTGGAGCTACAGTAACTTTAACTCATTTAGCTCCATTTGTTAGAAGTAGTTATGAAAGATATTATAAAAAATATGAAGATAGAGGCTTAAAAGCAGAAGAGTGTAAGAAATTTGCAGATCAAGATACAAGAAAAGAAATCGAAGATGGTGTTCAAACATTTAATTATCAAGTAAATTCTATGACAAATACAAATGGTCAAGCTCCATTTTTAAGTGTTTGTATGTACTTAAATGAAACAGATGAATATAAAGATGAGCTTGCTATGATTATAGAAGAATTCTTAAAACAAAGAATTTTAGGATTTAAAAATGAAAAAGGTGTATATATTACACCAGCTTTCCCTAAATTATTATATATTCTTGAAGAGGACAATATTAAAGAAGGCAGCAAATATTGGTATTTAACTAAACTTGCTGCTGAATGTACATCAAAGAGATTAGTTCCAGACTATATTTCTGAAAAAATGATGAAGCAATATAAAATAGATAAAAATGGTGATGGACAATGCTATCCATGTATGGGATGTAGAAGTTTCTTAACTCCTTATGTTGATCCAGAGACAAATAAGCCAAAATATTATGGAAGATTTAATCAAGGTGTTGTTACTATTAACTTACCAGATGTTGCTCTTTCATCAAAAGGCGATATGGATAAATTTTGGAAAATTATGGAAGAAAGAATTGAACTTTGCCATAAAGCTCTTCAAATTAGACATAAGAGATTAAGTAATGCTACATCTGATGTTGCTCCAGTATTATGGCAATATGGAGCTTTAGCAAGACTTAAAAAGGGTGAATCAATTCATGAATTGTTACATCATGGATATTCTACAATATCACTTGGATATGCAGGTTTATATGAGTGTGTCAAATATATGACTGGAAAATCTCATACAGATGGTGCTGAAGGTGAAGAATTTGCTATGAAAGTTATGCAATATTTAAATGATATGTGTAAAAAATGGAAAGCTGAAGAAGATATAGATTATTCTGTATATGGAACTCCAATCGAGTCAACAACTTATAAGTTTGCTAAATGTTTAAAAGAAAGATTTGGAACAATTGAAGGAATTACTGATAGAAATTATATTACAAATTCATATCACGTTCCAGTATTTGAAGAAATTGATGCATTTTCTAAATTAAGAATTGAAAGTAAATT
Organism: uncultured Clostridia bacterium; assembly: GCA_947625415.1. Classification (GTDB taxonomy): domain Bacteria; phylum Bacillota; class Clostridia; order TANB77; family CAG-508; genus Scatovivens. The sequence goes on along the minus strand of CANQOG010000037.1, from coordinate 12,846 downwards.
CCAAAAATTAAGTCCTGGTGGAGCAATTTCTTATATTGAAACACCAAATTTAAGTAATAATTTAGATGCAATTATTGAAGTTATTCAATTTATTTATGATAATATTATGTATGCTGAATTAAATACAAAATCAGATTATTGCCAAAAATGTGGATTTGATGGTGAAATTTTAATTGATGAAAACTTAGAATGGTATTGCCCAAACTGTGGAAATAGGGATCATAATACATTAAATGTTGCAAGAAGAACTTGTGGATATATTGGAACTAATTTCTGGAATAAAGGAAGAACACAAGAGATTAAAGAAAGAGTTTTACATATTGATAATAAGGTGGCAAAATAGATATGAAATACAATTTGATTAGAAAAATGGATATTGCGGATCGGACCTCGGAATTAGAGTTTCAGTATTTATGCAGGGATGTGAGTTTCATTGTAAAAACTGTTTTAATCCTGAAACATGGGATTTTGATAATGGAAAAGATTTTGACGAAGCGACAATAACTAATGTCTTAGATTTATGTAAAGATGATTATATTAAAGGGTTATCAATTCTTGGCGGAGAGCCTATGCATCCTCGTAACCAAGAAGCTACAACAGCTTTAGCTAAAGCTTTTAAAGAAAAATATCCAAATAAAACAGTTTGGATGTGGTCAGGATATGAATTTGATAAATCTTTGAAAGATAAGGAAGCTATGAAATATGTTGATGTTTTAGTTGACGGAAGATATGTAGATGAGCTTCATAATCCAAAGTTAAAATGGAAAGGCTCTTCAAACCAAAGAGTTATTGACGTTCAAAATAGTTTGAAAAACAATGAAATTGTTTTGTATGATAAATAGATTTTTAAAGAGAACAAGCTAAAAAGCTTGTTCTTTTTTACGGTTTTGTATTGATTTTTAAGGCATTTAATGATATAAATATAAAGTAAAATATTTGCTAAAATGGGAGAATATAAAATATGGGATTTTTTGAAAAATTGAAAAATAGTTTAGGTAAAACTAAAAATTCTATAAACGAGAAAATAAATAATGTATTTAGCGTTTTTAGAAAGGTAGATGAAGAACTTTTAGAAGAGCTTGAAGAAGTTTTGATAATGTCTGATATAGGAATGGAAACTTCTGTTAAAATTATAGATAGTTTAAGGACTAAACTAAAAAAAGAAAAAATTGAAGATGAAGAAAATGTTAAAAAAGCTTTAAAAGAAATAATGCAAGAAATTTTAGATGTTGCAGAGCCAACTCTTAATTTAGAAACAAAACCAGCTGTAATTTTAGTTGTTGGTGTAAATGGAGTTGGAAAAACAACTTCTATTGGAAAAATTGCAAATAATCTAGTAAAACAAGGAAAGAAAGTTATTGTGGCTAGTGCTGATACCTTTAGAGCTGCTGCAACAGAGCAATTAGAAATTTGGTGTGAGCGTTCAAAATCAGAAATAGTTAAAAAACCAGAAGGAGCTGATCCTGCATCAGTTGTATTTGATGCAATTACTAGAACAAGAGAAGAAAATGCGGATGTTTTAATTATAGATACTGCTGGTCGTCTTCATAATAAAAAGAATTTGATGGACGAGCTTGCTAAAATTAATAAAGTTATTGATAGGGAACTTCCTGAAAGCTCAAAAGAAGTTTTACTTGTTTTAGATGCAGAAACTGGACAGAATGCTATAATGCAAGTAAAAGCTTTTAAAGAAACAACAGATATTACTGGAATTATTTTAACAAAGCTAGATGGAACAGCAAAGCGGAGGAGTTGTGATTGGAATTGTTGATGAAAATAAAATACCAGTTAAATATATAGGTGTCGGAGAAGGGATAGAAGATATGGAAGTTTTCAACTCTAAAGATTTTCTAGATGCTATATTATAAAATATAAGGGGAGATAATATGGAGGAAGAGATTAATCAAGAAGCAAATACTAAAATTGAAGTCCAAAAAAAGAAAAAGTTTAATTTTAGAATATTGATAGTTACAGCTGTCTTATTAGTATTTTCAGTTGCTTCATATATTACGTGTAGAGCTGAATATTTAAAAATAAGAGAAATAGACCCAAAATATGTGTCTATTTTTAAAACAAACTTTTATATGAAAGTTGGAATGTTTATTTTTGTTACTGTTGTAACATATTTAATGTTTTATATAAATAATAAATTCATTAAAAAAGGCTTGAAAAAATTTTTTGATGAAGAAGGCAAAGTAATGCCTAAACTTCCAAATAAAAGTATTTCATTTATTGCTGGAATTATTGCTGGAGTAACAAGTTTAAAATTTATATATGATAAATATATAGTTTGTATAAATGCGGCATCATTTGTTAGAGCTGATCCGATTTTTCATATTGATATTGGATTTTATATGTTTATATTGCCATTTATAAAAGCAGTATTAATTTATTGGATTATTGAATCACTTATAATGGTAATATATACAGCGATTTATTATGTAATTGCAATAAATCTTTTTTTTGATAAAGGTGTAAATATAGAATCTTTAAAGAAAAATACTTTTATAAAGCAAATTAAATTTTGGGCAATAGTATTTACAATTTTTATTTGTGGATATATTTTAGCTAAAAGTCAAGATGTTTTAACTGGTGACATGATAAATATAAAAGACAAAGCTGGAACGTCACTTACTGGAGCAGGGCTTGCAGATACATTTATAAAGCTATGGGGATATAGATTATTTAGTGTAATTGTTTTAATTTCAGTTATAAATATAATTAGAAATACTAGTAGTGAAAAGTTTAGAAAAGCAATTGCATCAGCTTCTGTTATTCCCCTTTACTTAGTTGTTATGTTTGGAATTTTAATTTATTTTCAAGAAATTTATGTTGGCTCAAGTGAGCTTGATAAAGAAAAAGAATATATTGGATATAATATTAAGGCAACAAAAGAAGCTTATGGAATTGAAATTGATACAGAAAATATAACAGATTATAGTGCTATAACTCGTGAAAATATTAGTGAAAATGATGAGGTTGTTCAAAATATTCCAATTTTTAATAGTGAAGTAATTGAGAAAACTCTTAAAGATACTCAAGAAAATTCTAATTATTATGAATATAATTCTAGTAATTTAGGAATTTACTTTGATGAGAATAATCAAAAATCTTTACTATCTTTAACTACAAGAGAAATTATTGATGATGCTGATAGATCTTACAATAATAAAACTTTTGAATATACACATGGATATGGAGTTGTAGTAACAAATCCAAATGAAGTTGATAGAAATGGGTATGTAACAATACTTCAAAATGATTTTGATGAAAACAATAATGATATATTACAGATTAAAGAGCCTAGAATTTACTATGGTTTGGAAACTGATAGTGAAATTATTGTAAATTCTAAATTTGGTGGGGAATTTGATTATCCTTTAACAGCAACTACTTATGAAGAATACAATTATCAAGGAAATGGTGGTCAACATTTAAATGTATTAGATAGATTAGTTTTGGGGGTAAATGCTGGAAACTATAAGATAGCTCTTTCAAAATATTGGGATGAAGGTTCTAAAATAATTACAACTAGAAATGTTTTAGAAAGAGCAAAATTACTTTTACCATATATAGAATATGATGAAGAGCCATACTTAGTTTTAGATAATAACGGAAATCTTATTTGGGTTATTGATGGATATACAACATCTTGTAATTATCCATATTCACAAATAACTACAATTACAAGAAAAAATGGTACAAAAGATAGAATTAATTATATAAGAAATTCTGTCAAGGTTTTGATTAACAGTTATACAGGAGAAACTAAATTTTATATAACAGATAGAAATGACCCAATTATAATGATGTATAATAATATGTATCCAGATTTATTTATGGATATAGAAAATGATTCAATTCCTGAAAGTATAAAATCAAATTTATTATATCCAAAATTTTTATTTGAAATTCAAACAAATGTTATAAAAACTTATCATGATATAAGTGAAGATACTTTGTTTAGAGCTGATGATATTTGGAGTTTTGCAACAGATGGAGAGAAAGAAATTCCTGCTAAATATACAATGATGAAGCTTTCTGGAAAAAATGAATCAAATTTAGGGTTAATTAAAATATTTACAAAAGAAGGGAAAGAAAGTCTTACATCTTATTCTGTTGGATATTACGAAAATGGAACTGCTAAACTAGGATTATATAAGTTTTTATCTGACAATAGCATAATTGGAATTTCGCAATTAAATTCTTTGATTGAAGAAGATGAAAAAATTTCAAATAATCTTGAAAGCTTAGATGTTTCAGGAGTTAAAATGGTTAAAGATGTGATAATTGTTCCAATTGGAAATTCGCTTCTTTATGTAGAACCAGTTTATCAAGTAAGAGCAAATGAACTCGAAACACAAATCTTAAAAAAAGTTATTGTTGCATCTGGAAACAAAGTTGCAATAGGTGATGATTTAAAAACAGCTATAACAAATTTATTATCAGATAAAGATTCTGTTCAACTTGAATATGTTGATATGGAAGACATAGAGCAAGTTATAGATTCTGTAATAGAAGCAAATACAAATCTTAAAGAATCAATAAGTTCTGGTAATTTAGAGATGATTGGAAAAGATTTGTCAACACTAGAAAAATTATTAGAGCAATTAGAAGTCTTAAGAGATAATGAAAAAGATGGAGGAAAGAGAAATGAACTTACCAAATAAGTTAACTGTTTTCAGAATGGTTTTAGTTCCAATATTTATTATTGTTGGTTATATTGGAATTTTAGGTGGAATTGATTTAACTACTGCATTTATAATTATGGATGTAATATTTATAATTGCCTCACTTACAGATAAATTAGATGGAACAATAGCTAGAAAAAATAATTTAGTGACAAATTTTGGAAAATTTTTAGATCCAATTGCTGATAAAATTTTAGTGATTTCAGCTCTTGTTATGTTAGTTGAATTTCAAAAGATTCCAGCATGGATTCCAATTATTGTAATTGCTAGAGAATTTTTAGTTTCTGGTTATAGAATGATTGCTGTTCAAAGTAATGGAAAAGTTATAGCTGCAAATATTTGGGGAAAATTAAAAACAGTTACACAAATGGTTTCAATAATTTTAATATTTATTGATAAACATAATTTTTTTGATTTTGTAATAAGAGCCAAAACTGAGGCAGAAGCGCTTGCTTCAAGTGTTCAAATATATATGCCAACAGGTGAATATGTATTTAATATTATAGTTTCTGTTTTGATGTTAGTTTCTGTAATTGCTACAATTTTTTCTGGATGGAGTTATTTAAAAGGTGGAAAAGATTTATTAAAGGATGCTTAAAATAGGAAAAATTTATTATAAAAGATAAGGAAGTTTTAAGATGACAAAAGAACAAGCTAAGAAGCGTATAGATGAGCTTAATAATTTAACTGATTATTATGCTAAAAAATATTATGACGATGATAATCCAGAGATAAGCGATTTTGAGTATGATATGCTTATGGTTGAACTTAGAAATTTAGAAAAGGAATATCCTGAATTTATAAGTAAAGACAGCTTAACACAACATGTTGGTGGTCATGTAAAAGAAGGTTTTGAGAAAGTTACTCATGAAGTTCCGCTTCAAAGTTTACAAGATGTATTTAATTATGAAGAGTTAGAAGCCTTTGACGAAAGAACCAAAAAAGCTTTAGAAGCTTCAGAAGTTGATTATGTTGTTGAAACAAAAATTGATGGATTATCAGTAAGTTTGGAATATATTAAAGGAAATTTTGTTAGAGGCGCAACCCGTGGAAATGGATTAGTTGGAGAAAACATTACTGAAAACTTAAAAACAATTCCACATATTCCAAAAACTTTGACAGAACCTGTTACTATTACTGTTAGAGGCGAAGTTTTTATTGGAACAGAAGATTTTGAAAAAATGAATGAGGAAAGACTAGAAAACGAAGAAAGTTTATTTGCTAATGCTAGAAATGCTGCAGCTGGCTCTCTTCGTCAATTGGATAGTTCTATTACAGCTTCAAGACCATTAGATATTTTTATATTTAATGTTCAAAAATCAGAAGATATCCAGTTTAAGTCACATTTTGAATCATTGAAATATTTGAAAAAGCTAGGATTTAATGTAAATCCTGTTGTAAAGCTAGTAAAAAGCATTCCAGAAGCTTTAGAAGAAATAGAAAAAATTGGGGAAAATAGGTATTCTTTATCATTTGGAATTGATGGAGCGGTTATAAAAGTTGATGATTTAAAACAAAGAGAAATTTTAGGAACAAATTATAAAACTCCAAAATGGGCTATTGCTTATAAATATCCACCAGAGAAGAAAGAAACTGTTTTAAGAGAAATAAAACTTCAGGTAGGAAGAACTGGTGTTATAACACCACTTGCTATTTTAGACCCAGTTAAAGTTGCTGGTTCTACAATTTCAAAGACAACTCTTCATAATGAAGATTTTATCAAATCTAAAGATTTAAGAGTTGGAGACCACGTTGTAATTCAAAAAGCAGGAGACGTTATTCCTGAAATTGTTGAAGTTATAACAAGCAAAAGAAATGGTAGTGAAATAGAATTTAAAATGCCTGATAAATGTCCTATTTGTAATGCTGATGTTGTAAGGGAAGAAGGTGAAGCTGCATATCGTTGTATTGGAATTGAATGTCCAGCTAAACTTTCAAGAAATATAATTCATTTTGCTTCAAGAGAAGCTATGAATATTTTAGGACTTGGAGAAAATATTATTGAAGAACTTTTAGATAGAGGGTTAATCAAAAATATTGCTGATTTATATGAACTTACAAATGAAGATTTTGAATCAATGAAGAAAAATGGAAAGAAATTTGCTCAAAATTTGATAGATTCAATAAATATGAGTCGTTCAAATGATTTATATAGATTAATTACAGGATTAGGAATTAGGAATATTGGAGTTAAAGCGGCAAAAAGTTTGGCTAAAAATTTCAAAACAATGGATAATTTAATGAAAGCCGAAGTAGAAGAGCTTGTTGGAATTGACGATATGGGAGAAATTATGGCAAAAAGTGTTTATGACTTTTTTAGAGAGCCACAAACTATTGACTTAATTGAACGTTTTAAAATGTTAGGATTAAATATGACTGCTTATGAAGAAGAGGGAGTTGATAATAGATTTGAAGGAATGACATTTGTCTTAACAGGGGCTTTAGAAGAATATTCAAGAAAAGAAGCTGAAGATATAATAGAAAAATTTGGAGGAAAAGCATCAAGTTCAGTTTCAAAAAATACGACTTATGTTTTAGCTGGAGAAGAAAGTGGAAGTAAACTTGATAAAGCCCAAAAACTTGGAATTAAAGTTATATCAGAAAAAGATTTCAATGAAATGATAAAATAGCTTAAATGATAGGAGAAATATTATTCAATGGAAAAAGACTATACTTTTGAACGATTTTGGGAAGATTTAGATAATGGTTTTCAAATGTACTATACTTATATGGAATGCAAATATTTAATATATAAACTTTCAAAAAATTGCTATAAAAATGAACTTGTTGAAGCTCCACCAAAATGTCCACATCAAAAAAATGCAATATTAACATTGAAAAGAGTTAAAGAGATTTTTGATTTTATGGAGAACATAGAATATAGAAGTATAATAGATTAAAGGATGTAAGTTATGAATGATAATTTAATGAAGTCTGAAGTAGAAAATGAAGATGAGGGATTAGAGGAGCTTTCATTAAGACCTCAAATACTAAACGAATATATAGGTCAGACTAAAGTTAAAGAAAATATGAAGATATACATTGAAGCTGCAAAGAAAAGAAAAGTAGCTTTAGATCATTGCTTATTTTATGGACCTCCAGGATTAGGAAAGACAACACTTTCAAATATTATTGCAAACGAAATGGGAACAAATATAAGAGTTACATCAGGTCCAGCAATTGAAAAAGCAGGAGATTTAGCTGCTATTTTGACTTCTCTTTCAGATGGAGATATATTATTTATTGATGAGATACATAGACTTTCAAAATCAGTTGAAGAAATATTATATCCAGCTTTAGAAGATTTCTCTTTAGATATCGTTTTAGGAAAAGGTCCTGAAAGTAGATCTATAAGAATTGATTTACCACATTTTACATTAATTGGAGCTACAACCAGAATAGGGTCAGTTTCAACACCACTTCGTGATAGATTTGGAATTATAGAAAGATTAGAATTATATTCAGAAGAAGAGTTAGCAACAATTGTTAAAAGGTCTAGTAAGATTTTAAAAGTTAAATTAGATGAAGAATCAAGCTTTGAAATTGCTAGACGTTCTAGGGGAACTCCTAGAATTGCTAATAGACTTTTAAAAAGAGTTAGTGATTATGCTCTAGTTTTAGGCAATGGAAGTGGAAATTTAAAAATTACAAAAATGGCTTTAGACAAGTTAGAAATTGATGAATTAGGTTTAGATAATATTGATAAAAGAATTTTAGAAGCAATAATCAAAAAATATAATGGTGGTCCAGTAGGACTTGAAACTCTTGCTGCTACTGTAAATGAAGAGGTTGAAACAATAGTAGATGTTTATGAACCATATTTAATGCAAATAGGTTTTTTAGCTAGAACTGCTAGAGGAAGAACAGTTACAATGAAAGCTTATGAGCATTTAGGAATTGACTATTCTACTTCGAGACTAGATGGACAATTGAGATTTTAAGGGGAATTGATTATGTTAAAATATTTCTTTGTAGCAATAATCGTAACTTTATTATTTGTTGCTAAAATATTCAAAAATAAATTATCAAAAAATAAGTTTTTTATATTAAAGGCTGTTTTAATTGTTTTATTAATAGAAGTAACAATTTTTAATATAAATTCTTATAGAACTGATTTTGGAAATCTTAAAGTTTTAGGAGTTTTTGGAGATGAATTGGAAGAAAAGATAAATATAACGAATGACAATACTCAATATATTTATTTATCTAATTTAGATACAAAAGTAAAATCAATATATGTAGAACTTGAAGGGTTAGAAGAAGACGAAACTGTAGATTATGATATTTTTTATTCAGATGAAAGTACATCAGATAGATATCTAGCTTCAAAAACTTATTGTGAAGGTGTTGAAAAAACTAAATACTCTGTAATTTCACTTTCACGGAAAATGTAAAAATTTAGGAATTGATATAAGAAACTCAAATGTAAAAATTTCTCAAATTGTTTTAAATAGAGGAGTTCCATTTGAAATAAATTTATATAGAGTTATAGGTTTAATTGCAATTATTCTTATTATTTATTCATTAAAAACAAATAAATTTTGGCAAGAAGAATATAGTTTTAAGAACTCTAAACAAAATTTGAGTTTAATGTTAATTATTGATATTGGAATTTTGATAGTATTTTTCATAAATCATAATTGCTGTAATACTGATAAAGATATGTATAATGATAATTTAGTTAAGGCTTTAGCTAGTGGACAAGTTGAAATAAGTGATGTGCCTGATATTACCAAACTAGAAGAACTTGAGAATCCTTATGATGCAGTAGAAAGAGAAAGCTTGGAAAGAGATGAAGACTATATTTGGGATGCAGCATATTATAATCAAAAATATTATGTGTATTTTGGGGCTTTACCTGCGATACTTATTATGGTTCCATATTATTTGATAAGAAAAAAATTATCAGCTACTTCAACTGTGACACTTTTATTTAGTTTACTATCAGTTCCAGTATTAGTTGGAATTACAAAGAAAATATTTGAGAAATATTTTAAAGAATTGCCATTTAAATTTATGGCTTTAAGCTCTTTAATGATGGTATTAGGAACATTCCTTATTTGGATAAATGTTGCTCCAAGATTTTATGAATTAGTAACAGTTAGTGGATTTTTCTTTGCAATTCTTGGATTTTATCTTGTTCTTGATAGTGAAAATAAAGAAAATGTTTCTTATAAAAAAATATTTTTTGGCTCTTTAAGTTTGGCTTTATCTGTGGCTTGCAGACCTACACAGATTTTTTCAAGTCTTCTTATAGTTCCAATACTATTAAAAATTTTTATAAAAAATATAAAGGAAAAAAGAAATATAGTTAAAAATATAGTAGTTGTTGCAATTCCTTATATTGCAATAGGTTTGCTAATTATGGCATATAATTATTTAAGATTTGATAATCCACTTGAATTTGGGGAAAAATATCAGCTAACAGTAAATAATATGCAAAAATTGACCTTAAGGTGGATTACTCTTCCAACAGGACTTCTTTGTTGTTTGTTTGGATTACCAACATTTCAAGCTAACTTTCCATTTATACATGCAAATGGAAATATAATTGATACTTTTGGATATTTTTATGTTGAAGATATGCCAGGTGGAGTATTTTTCCTAGCTCCAATTGCATTTTTCTGTTTTGGAATTATTTGGTTATGGAAGAAATCTAAAAATAAAGATTTGAAAATTTTTTCAACAACTCTTTTAGTTGTTGGTTTAATATTTTCTTCATTTATAAGTTTAAAGGCTGGAAATACAGGAAGGTATTTGCTTGATTTTGCTTGGCTTTTTGTGTTTACGCGGAATTATAATATTTATGGAGATTTTAAAGAGTTTAAAAACAGAAGAAGGAAAGAAAATATTAGGAAAAGTATTTAATTTAATTGTAGTATATACTGTAATTATAAATGTTTTATGTGGATTTTGCGTAATTGGTGGTGTAAATTCAATGAGAGAAAATTCACCAGAAAGCTATTTTAAAGCTGAATATACAGTAATGTTCTTAAAGTAAGGAGAGAATAATGAAAAAGGTTGTAATAATAGGAGCTGGACCAGCTGGATTAACTGCAGGATATGAATTGCTAAATAATAAAGAAGATAACAAAGAAAAATATGAAGTTATAATATTAGAAGAAACAAATGAAATTGGTGGAATTTCTCGAACTGTAAAATATAACGGAAATAGAATGGATATAGGCGGTCATAGATTTTTCTCTAAAGACAAAGAAGTTATGGAGTTTTGGGAAAATTTAATGCCTATACAAGGAGAGAATTCGTTTGATGATGAAAAGTTGGGAAGAGAAAAGCCTTTGAAATCTGGAGGACCAAATCCAGAAAAAGAAGATAATGTAATGTTAGTCAGAAATAGAGTTTCAAGAATTTATTTTTTGAAAAAGTTTTTTGATTATCCAATTACTTTGAAATTGCAAACTTTTACTAATATGGGGCTTATTAGAACAATAAAGGCTGGTTTTAGTTATTTAAAAACAATTTTTGTAAAGAAAAAAGAAGATTCTTTGGAAAACTTTTATATAAATCGTTTTGGAAAAGTTTTATATGGAATGTTTTTTGAAAAATATACAGAAAAACTTTGGGGAAGACATCCTTCAAATATTTCAGCAGATTGGGGAGCTCAAAGGGTTAAAGGTGTTTCAATTTCAGCTGTTATAAAAGATTTTTTTAATAAATTATTTGGAAGAAAAAATAAAGAAAATACAGAAACTTCTCTTATAGAGCAATTTTGGTATCCTAAATATGGTCCAGGTCAATTATGGGAAACTTTAGCTAAAGAAGTTGAAGACAAAGGACGGAATTATAAAAAAAGGATATTGTGTTAAAAAAATTAATGTTAAAGATAACAAGATAAAAAGTGTTGAATGTGAAGTAAATGGAAAATTAGAAAAAATAGAAGGAGATATATTTATTTCTTCTATGCCAGTTAAAGATTTAGTTTCTGGAATTCAAGGAAATGCTGTTCCAAGTAAGATTTCTAAAATTGCAAAAGGGCTTCCTTATGTAGATTTTCAAACTGTTGGTGTTTTAGTAAAGAAGATGAAGTTAAAAAATAAAACTAAAATGAAAACTTTAGGAAATATTGTTCCTGATTGTTGGGTATATGTTCAAGAGCCAGAGGTAAAGATGCTAAGATTTCAAGTTTTTAATAACTGGTCTCCATATTTAGTAAAAGATGCAGAAAATACAGTTTGGATAGGGCTTGAATATACTTGTAGTGAAGGTGATAAATATTGGAATATGACAGATGAAGAATTTTCAAGTTTTGCTATAAATGAACTTGCAAGTATGGATATTATTGATAAAGATGATGTTATAGATTATCATAGAGAAAAAGTTAAAAAAGCTTATCCTGCATATTTTGATACTTATAAAGATATGGATAAATTAGTTAAGTATTTGAATGGCTATGAAAATTTATATTGTATCGGAAGAAATGGACAACATAGATACAATAATATGGACCATTCAATGGTTACAGCTTTTGAAGCTGTTAAAAATATTAAAACAGGAAAAAAGACAAAAGAAAATGTTTGGAATGTTAATACAGAAAAAGAGTATCATGAGGAGAAAAAATAATGAAATTATTAATGCATGCATGTTGTGCACCTTGTAGCGTTTTTTGTGTAGATACTTTAAGAGCTGAAGGAATAGAGCCAACTCTTTATTGGTTTAATCCAAATATTCACCCTTACACAGAATATAAGGCAAGAAGAGATTGTTTAAAAGAATATAGTAAGATTATGGATTTAGAAACTATATTTGAAGAAGACTATGGATTAGATGAATTTTGCAAAAATGTAATAGATGATTTAGATGGAAGGTGTACAAAATATTGCTATCCTGTAAGATTGCAAAAAACTTTTGAGTTTGCTAAAGAAAATGGCTATGATACTGTTACAACGACACTTTTATATAGTATTTATCAAAATCATGATTATATAAAATTATTATGCGAAAAATATTCAAAAGAATATGGAATTGACTTCTTATATCGCGATTTTAGAGAAGGCTTTTGGAAAGGGCATAATAAAGCCAAACAAGAACTTGGCTTATATATGCAAAAATATTGTGGTTGTATATTTTCAGAACAACAAATATTTATAACCCACACAAATACAAAGCCAAATTTACCAGAGGGATTCGAGTTTTT
>CANQOG010000036.1 GCA_947625415.1 uncultured Clostridia bacterium | reverse complement strand
ATGAAGGTTTTTCCTTATTTTTTATTAGAATTTTAAAATATTTTTATATTTTTTCAAAAAAAACCGAAACTTAAATTTGTAATAAAGCTTGATTTTAAGTAAATATTTTGCTAAAATATTTTATAAGTTAGGACTGTTAGCAACTTGAATTGTTGTTAGTTATTGGTAAGAGTTATTTTTTACGTTAGTTTATGAAGAAATAATATTTATAAAAAATATAAAATTAAAAGGTCTTAACTTATGAACAAAAGCTTCCTTTAAATTAATTTAAGGGAAGCTTTTTGTGTTATTATTTATATTAAACTAATTTATACGCCATCTTATTCATTTTTTTATTATTTTCAACTTCTATACTTTGAATAATAAACATTATGTGATATAATTGTGAATACTAATTAACAGGAAAATTAAAAATGTGGATAGTTTTTTGTAAAGGAGGTATTATATGATAGAAATTTCAGATTTGTGTAAATCATTTGGTAATCATTCCGTTTTGAGTAATCTTAATTGCAAAATTGAAACTGGAAGTATTTATGGTTTAGTTGGAAGCAATGGCGCTGGAAAATCAACTCTTTTAAGAATTATTAATAATATTTATAAGAAAAATTCTCGGAAAAGTTATGATAGATGGGCAAGATATTGAAGAGAATGAAGCGATTAAGCAAAGATTAGTTTTTATTCCAGATGATTTATATTTTTTCCCAAATTATAATTTGTTAGAGATGGCTGAATTTTATAAAGCAATGTATAAAGACTTTGATATGGAAAATGTAAAGAGTTTAGCCAATACATTAAAATTAAATTTGAAAGAAAAAATTAAGAATTTTTCAAAAGGTATGAAAAGGCAATGCGCTTTAATCTGCGCAATTAGTACAAATGCTGATTATATGTTTTTTGATGAAACTTTTGATGGAATTGATCCTATTGTTAGAAACCTTTTAAAGCAAATTATAAGAAAGCAGATGGAAAAGAAACCTACAACTATAATAATGACGAGTCATAATTTAAAAGAGCTTGAAGATGTTTGCGATAATTTAGGTCTTTTATATAAAGGTGGAATTTTATTTGAAAGTGATATTAATTCTATTCATACACACATGGTTAAAGCTCAAATTGCAGTTAAAGATGAAATAGATGAAAATAAGTTAGAAGGACTAGAAATATTAAATAAAAAGAAAGTTGGAAGTGTTACAACGCTTATTATAAAAGGGGAAAAAGAGAAAACAGAAGAAAAACTAAAATCTTTAAATCCTTTAGTATTAGACTTTTTACCACTAACACTTGAAGAAGTATTTATATATGAAATGGAGGTGTTAGGATATGAATTTAACGAAGTCATTTAATTGGAATTTTTTAAAACAAAATATAAAAAAATCTAAAGGCGGTATAATTCTTTCGATAATAATTGTTCCATTAATAATTTCTTTATATATGGTTACAGATGCTATAAATTCAAATAGTTTACAAATAATATCACATGATTTTTTTGGAAATATGAATTTGTTTTTTATGTACATAATTCCATTTGTTTATTCAGTTTTTCTATTTGGATTTGTGTTTAAAAAGCCAAGTACGGATTTTATGAATTCAATGCCAATTAACAGAAAGACTATGTTTATTACGAATACAATTGGTGGAATAGGTTTAATTACTATAATTCAGCTATTGTCAGCTTTTACAATTTTATTCTGGGGTGGAATTTTTGGAAATTTAGTAGTTTTTCCAATGGATGTTTTAGAAACAATGCTACTTTCATGGTGTTCTTATGTATTTGTATTTATTTCAGCAAATTTAGCAATGACGATTTCAGGAACACTTATGACACAAATAGTAGTTACAGTTTTGATTTTGTTTTTAATTCCATTTTGTAGTGAAGAATTTGAAGTTGTAAAAAGTATTAATGGTTATCGTTATTATGGATATGATGATGTACGTCAAAATTATGATTTATCAATTACTGATGGATATGAAGTTACACACTATAATTTGATGAAAGAGATAAAAGATTATACAATGCCATTTAAATTTCCTAGATATGGTTTTAAGTTTTCTGAAGGAACAATTATAAAAATGCTTGCATTATCAGCAGTTTACTTTGTTATAGGACTGAAGTTATATGAAAAAAGAAAAATGGAAGATAATGAAGAGTCTTTTGGAAGTGTAAAATTACATATTATTGTAAAAGCTTTGACTCTTATTCCAATATTGTTATTAGCTAATTTTACAGATTTGTCAGAAAATATAACTGCTTTTATAGTTATAGTAATTCTTTCTGCAATATATTATTTTATTTTTGATTTAATAGTAAAAAGAAAAGTTCCAATTAAAGTAACGGTATTATCATTTGTTCTTACAATATTTATTATTCAAGCTTCTATATCAACAATAAGTGTTATGAGTAAAGAAGATGCAATTGATATAGATTATGAAGATATAAAATCAATTTCTGTAGGCAAAAATAGTAATTCTACAACAGGTTTATTTTTATCTTCATATTATTATGATAATAACAATTTAGTTTTTGATGGCAATCATTTTTCAAAGGATTCAGAACTTTTGGATATGATTTTAGATGCAAAATCAAATGTTGAAAATGAAAGTAAAGATGATAACTATTTACAAAAAAAGAATTTATACTTTAATATTAAATTAAAGTCTGGAAAAGAATATTACTTTACAATTTATATTTATGAAAAAGATTATGACAAAATTATTAAATATTTGGTTAATAATGAGCAATATATAAGTAATTTGAAAGATAATATTATATCAAATAGTGGAGTATATTTAGATAATAATCAAATTGTAGATAATAAGACAAAAAAGATAATTAATAGAGAAATAAAAAATAATTTAGAAAATATTGATTTTTCAAGTTTAGATAGAAATACAGATGTTTATTTTATTGAAAAAAAGGTTTACAAAGATCATGAAATATATACTTATAAAATTCCAAGTGATTTAAGCAGTGATACGCTTAAGGCAGTTGCCGAGTTTTCAAATATATCTGCCTTAAATAATATAAAAGGGTATAGATATAGTATGTCTGCTACTGTTTATAATAAGTCTAAAATGGTGGGTAATATTAGTGATGAAAAAGAACTTTTAGAATTTATGGAAGAAAATGCGAATGAAGAATTTGATCCAAGCAAAAGTTATTATATAATTAGTGGCGGATTACAAACAACAGATGGATATAAAACTTTTATTTACTATACAAATAAAACTAAAATAATAGATAATAATTTATTCTAATTTTAATTGCGATTTTCTTGAATTTTCAAGGAAATCGTATTTTTTTGATTCCTAAAACTAACTATTGAAAATATATTTTAATAGTGATAAAATAATTTTTATATGAATTTTAGAAGAATGGAGAATATCTTATATTATTTAAATGTAAGAAATTATTATGATATGAATAGAGAGAAAGTAATTGTAAGAACAAGTTTAATTGGAATAATTGCAAATATATTTTTAGCTTTTTTCAAAGCGTTTATAGGGTTAATATCAAATTCCATTGCTATTGTTTTAGATGCTGTAAATAATTTGAGTGATGTTCTTTCTTCAGTGATAACAATAGTTGGAACAAAACTTGCTGGAAAATCCCCTGATAAAGAGCATCCTTATGGGCATGGAAGAGCTGAATATTTAACTTCTATGGTTATTTCTTTAATTATTCTTTATGCTGGATTTGCGGCTTTTATAGAAGCGGGCAAGAAGATAATACATCCTGTAACTCCAGACTATAATATAGTTTCGATTTTAATAATAATTGTAGCAGTTATTGTTAAAATTGCTTTAGGGTTATATGTAGACAAAATAGGATTTAAAGTAAATTCTAGTTCTCTAAAAAATTCAGCAAAAGATGCTCTTTTAGATGCTGTAATTTCTTTTTCAACAGTTGTTGCAGCAATGATATTTGTAACTTTTCACATTAGTTTAGAGGCATGGCTTGCACTTATAATTTCAATAGTCATTTTTAAGTCTGGTATTGAAATGCTTAAAAATACATTAGACCAAATTTTAGGTAGAAGAGTTGATAGAGATTTGTCAATAGCAATTAAAAATACTGTAAATTCTTATGACGACATATTTGGAGCTTATGACTTAAATTTGAGTGACTATGGACCAGATATATATGTAGGCTCAATAAATATTGAAATCCCTGATACTATGACTGCTTCTGAAATTGATAAACTTACAAGACAGATTTCTAAAAAAGTTTATGAAAAACATAATGTAATTTTGTCTGCAATAGGTATTTATTCTGTAAATACTCAAGATAAAAATGCAATAAAAATGCGTGAAAAGATTAATAAAATAATTCATAAATATCCTACAGTTTTGCAAATTCATGGTTTTTATATAAATCAAAAAGAGAAAGAAATTAGTTTTGATATTATAATTGATTTTTCTGATAGAAAAAGGGAAGAGACTTTAAAAAATCTTCATGATAAAATACAAAAAGAATATCCTGATTATAAAATAAATATAACTTTAGATTTTGACATAAGTGATTAAAAAATGGGCGTTATTAATTTTCGCCCATTTTCCATTGATAAATTTTTAAATCAACTTTGTTATTTTCAACTTTAATTCCTTCTTTTTCTAAACGTTTTTTCTGAATATCTTTTCCACCAAATACAAAAGCTTCAGCAAGTTCACCTTTTCCATTCAATACTTTATAGCAAGGATACTTATCTCCATCAGGATTTTTATGAAGAATAGTTCCTACAACTCTTGATAGTCCTTTGTTTCCAAGAAAACAAGCAATTTGTCCATAAGTTACAACTTTGCCCTTTGGAATAGTTGTAAGGTATTCATAAACTTTATTTGATAATTCATTTCCACTAAGACCAGTTTTATTTTTTCCTAAAGATAGAGAATAACTATTATCAATTAGCTTTAAAATTTCATTTGTTTTCATAGTATTATCAAGCTTAATTGTAATCCAACTTTTCTTATTCATGTGATATCCTGGAAAAATTTTTTGATTATCAATGACATTTTGAGCTTCATCTTTTTGATATCTTAAATCTATAATATCGACAATTTCTTTTGAATCTAATGTTAATTTTTCTTTAGAAATTTTCATGAAAACGATATACCATTTTTGATTTATTTTATTTCGGCAAATTGCATTTTCGTCATCCCATAAAAACTCAAGCTTATCATTATATTTTTGGTTAATATAGTTTATTATTTCTTTTGTCTGAGTGTTTTTAAAGATTTCTAAAGTAGAGCATTTTTCAAAAACATCAGAAATTAAATTTTCATATTCACTTCTTACTTTTCCAACAAACTCTCCTGTAGCATCTTGAATATCTACAAGTATATATTCATCTCCGTTTGCGACATCAATAAGTTTAGAATAATTTTCGTTTTCAGAAAAAGTTATAATTGCTTCAAATTGATTATTACAAATCATTGATTTATAAGAGTATATTCCATTTTGGTAATAAAACCCATAATTCAATAGATTTTGGTAGTTTATAGTTTTATTTTTTAGTTCATTATTTAGATTTCTCATACAATTTTCCTATATTAAAAAATTTTTTACAAAAACTATTGAAAAGATTAATTATTTCTGTTATAATAACATTTGTTATGGCGAAGTAGCTCAGTTGGCTAGAGCACGCGGTTCATACCCGCGGTGTCGAGAGTTCGAATCTCCCCTTCGCTACCATAGATACACTTTAGGGTGTATCTTTTTTATTTTAAAATTTGCTTAAATTTATTTGAGTACCTATTTTTTTATATGGTCTTTGATTTTTTGTTCCTTTCTTAAACAATTCTTTAATTTTATTTTCATCTTGTTTAAAGCATCCCATAAATTTATAGTCATCATTTATTTCTTTTCTAAAAATATATATTATTCTATCTCCCCAATAATCATTTCTACTTGCAATAGTTTTATCTTTTTCACTTACACATAGTTCATACATGTATTCATTATCAAAAGTATCATGCCAATCTTGATTTTGAGCTTTTGTAAACATTATACCTTCATTGTCATTTAAAATATAACTACCTCTCATCCAAGCTTTAACATTTATTTTAAAAAGTCTTAAAATTTCTACAATATATTTAAATTTTACATCATCTTCTACGTCAACATATCCTCTATCAATATAGTATTTTATTTTATCATTATTTATTTCCATAATATAGCTCCTTTTTAATGACTTATTTATCATCTTCATAGTAGTAGTCATTTTCATCTAAATCTTCTGTATTGAAGTTCCATGGATCATATTTTCCGTTCTCTTACTAATTTCTTTTGCCATTCTTCTAAATCGTATTTATCCATTTCTTTTTCTAATTTTTCGTCTTTTTTCTTTTTATCATCTGATAATAGTAAATCTAACAATCCCATATTTAATAATCTCCTTTTTTAAATTTCTCTCTAATAAATTTAATTATATTATAGATTTTTTAATTTTTCAATAGATAAAAAATAATAAAATTTGTTGATTTTTGTTGAGTTTTAATGGACTTTATGATATAAAATAAGTAGATTTTTTAGTTAATGGGGGCAAAAAATGGACAATAAGAATGTAAGAGAAAGAGAAGAAGTACATAAAGCAATATGGGCTATTGCAGATGATTTAAGAGGTGCAGTTGACGGTTGGGACTTTAAACAATATATATTAGGAATAATGTTTTATAGATATATATCAGAAAATATAACAAATTATATAAATGAGGGTGAAAGAAAAGCAGGAGATAAAGATTTTGATTATGCTAAAATAAGAGATGTTGTAGCAGAATTAGAAAGAGAAAATCTTGTTAAGGAAAAAGGCTTTTTTATTCGTCCTTCTGAACTTTTTTGCAATGTTTGTAAAGATGCTGAAAAGCATAAAGAAGATTTAAATGAGATATTAGAAAGAGTATTTAGAAATATAGAAAATTCAGCTAAAGGACACGAAAGTGAAGACGATTTTGCAGGACTATTTGATGATATAGATGTAAATAGTAATAAATTAGGTACGACTGTAACAAAGAGAAATGAGCGATTAATAAAAATATTAAATGGAATAAAAGGTTTAAATTTAGGAGATTATCAAACAAATTCTATTGATGCTTTTGGAGATGCTTATGAGTTTTTAATGACAATGTATGCTTCAAATGCTGGTAAATCAGGTGGAGAATTTTATACTCCACAAGAAGTAAGTGAATTATTAACAAGATTAGCAGTAGTTGGAAAAACGTCTGTAAACAAAGTATATGATCCAGCTTGTGGTTCTGGTTCATTGCTATTAAAAGCAGCAAAAATTTTAGGAAAAGAAAATGTTAGAAATGGATTTTATGGACAAGAAATAAATTTAACAACTTACAATTTATGCAGAATAAATATGTTTTTACACGATATTGGTTATGACAAATTTGATGTAGCTTGTGAAGATACTTTAATAAACCCTCAGCATTGGGATGATGAGCCTTTTGAAGTTATTGTATCTAACCCACCATATTCAATTAAATGGGCAGGAGATGATAATGCTGTTTTAATAAATGACCCTAGATATTCTCCAGCAGGTGTACTTGCTCCAAAGTCTAAAGCAGATTTTGCATTTATAATGCACAGTTTATCTTGGCTTGCAACTAATGGAACAGCTTCAATAGTTTGTTTTCCAGGAATTTTATATAGAGGTGGAGCAGAACAAAAAATAAGAAGATATTTAGTAGACAATAACTTTATAGATACTATTATTCAATTACCAGATAATCTATTTTTTGGAACGAGTATAGCTACTTGCATAATGGTTTTAAAGAAAAGTAAAAAAGATAATAGTACATTATTTATTGACGCCTCAAAAGAGTGCGTTAAGGTAACAAATAATAATAAATTATCAGATGAAAATATAAGTAATATATTAAAAATATTTACAGATAGAGAAGATATTGAACATATTGCAAAATTAGTTTCAAATAAAGATATAGCAGAAAATGATTATAATTTATCTGTTTCAACTTATGTAGAAAAAGAAGATACAAGAGAAGAAGTTGATATTGTAGAATTAAATAAACAAATAGATGAAATTGTAATAAGAGAGCAAGTACTTCGTGATGAAATTAAAAAAATTATTTCAGAAATCGAGGTGTAATAAATGAGATTATCAGATGTACTATCAAAATTACCTAAAAAAGAATATGTTCAAGTAGATAGTTTTTTACAAAATAAAAAAGGAACTACTGGGCAAAGTGTTAATATATCTGTTGGAAATATTGCATTAAATTATTTTTGTATGAATTGTGGCGATTTACGTACTTTTTATTCTAAAGGGAAGTTATCAGTTATTTTTGTTAATAAAAGATTGATTAGTATTGACAGTGCATTAACTTGTGGATGTGGAGCAAGTATTCCAATATGGTTTTTAGTAGAAAGTAAAGAAGATATTACAGGACAAGCACCAGAAATAAGAATTTTAAAAAAAAGTGATAAATTAATTCAATCAACAAGAATTAGAAGTTCACAATTTGAAGAATTTTCAAACTTATTAGACAAAGCAGAGCAAGCGTATAATGAAGAGTTAGGTGCAGGAGCAATAGTATATCTTAGGAAGATATTGGAAAAAATTACTATTCAATCTGCAAATGCTATTAATATTGAATATGATAAATATGAAAATGGCAATCCCAAAAATTTTCAAAGATTATTGGAAAAAGTAGATGAAAAATGTTCAATTATTCCCAAAGAGTTTTCAAAAGACAAATATAAACTATTTAGAGAATTAAGTGAGATTGTTCATGGAGATTATGACGAAAATTTAGGAATAATGAAATTCGAAGCATTAAATAGACTAATTATTGGAATACTTGAAAATGTAAAAAATCATAAAGAAATTATGAATGCATTAGAAACATTACAAAATATACCAGGAAGTAAAAGAAAGGTTTAAATTAGTAAAAGAAGTTATAATACAAAAGTTATTATAATTATTAACAGTGTAGGATAAGAGATCTTATGATGTTGTAAAAGAAAAAACAAACTTCGTGAAGAAATAGATAAAATTATAAAAGAAATTGAGGTATAATATGGGAAAAATAGATGAGTTAATTAAAAAGTTGTGCCCTAATGGAGTGGAATATAAAAAAATAGGAGAAATTTTTGATGTCATTACGGACTATACGGCAGCAGGTTCTTTTGCTGATATTGCTAAAAATGTAAAATATATTAAAAATAAAGACTTTGCACAGTTGATTAGAACAACAGATATAAAGTCAAAATTTACAGATGATAGTCATTTTATATATGTTGATGAAAAAGCTTTTAAATATTTATGGAGAGTAAATCTTAATGAAGAAAGTATTATAATGCCAAATGTTGGAAATTGTGGGGAAGTATATTATGTTGAGCCGAATGATTTGCCAAATTCAAATAATGTTCTTGGTCCAAATGCTGTCTTATTAAAAACAAATAAATATAATTTAAAATTTTTGTATTATTGCATAGATACTATTTCTTTTAAAAATAAGCTTGCAAAAATTACTTCTACAACAGGACAAACCAAATTTAATAAGACCAATTTGAAAGAATTAAGTTTGCCTGTACCTCCATTGGAGGTACAATGCGAAATTGTCCGCGTGTTGGACGATTTCACATTACTTTCAGCAGAGCTTTCAGCAGAGCTGAAAGCTAGACAAAAGCAATATGAATATTATAGAGATAAACTATTGTCTTTTGATAAAATGCTTGAAAGTGCTGATACTCTAACACACACACACACACACACGGATACTTTAACAGACAAGAAATAAAATGGTTAAAATTATCAGATGTATGTAAAAAATTATTTGCTGGGGGAGATGTACCAAAAGAAAACATAAAAAGTAAAAGACCAAATGGTGAATTTATTTATCCAATAATTTCTAATGGAATTGGAGAAAATGCTATTTATGGTTATTCAAAAATATGTAGAGTAAATGAAAGTGCAGTAACAATTTCAGCAAGAGGAACTATAGGTTATCATACTGTAGTTGAAAAAAATTTTACACCTGTAGTTAGATTGATTGTTTTGATTCCTAATGATAAATTAGTACTTGTAAAATATTTAAATTATATATTATATACAGTAAAATTTAATGAAAGTGGAGCAGGTATAAAACAGCTTACTATTCCTAATATAAAAGATATTACTATACCAATTCCACCATTATCGGTACAAGAACAAATAGTAAATATTTTAGATAGATTTGAAAAATTATGTAACGATATTTCAGAGGGACTTCCTGCAGAAATAGAAGCAAGACAAAAACAATATGAGTATTATAGAGATAAATTATTAACTTTTAAGGAATTAAAAGTAAGTTAAAGGGGCAAAAAATGAACAAGTATAATGTAGTAATGGAAATGAATACTTCAACTGTTGTAACTGAATATGAACCAATGCAAAGAAAATCAGATAGCTATCAAAGCGAACAAGCTCTAGAAAATGAATTTATAAGAATGCTTGGAGAGCAGGGATATGATTATTTAGAGATTCATAATTCAGAAACTTTAGTTAGTAATCTTCGTAAGCAATTAGAGTTACTTAATGACTATAATTTTACTGATAATGAATGGGATGTTTTCTTTCATAACAATATTGCTAACAGTAATGACGGAATTGTAGAGAAAACTAGAAAAATACAAGAAGATTATATACAAGTTCTAAAAAGAGATGACGGAACAAGTAAAAATATATTTCTAATTGATAAAAATAATATACATAACAATAGATTACAAGTTATAAATCAATATGTTGAAAATGACGGAAATTATGATAATAGATATGATGTTACAATTTTAGTAAATGGACTTCCTTTAGTTCACATTGAATTAAAAAGGAGAGGTGTTTCTTTAAAAGAGGCTTTTAATCAAATAAATAGATATCAAAAAGATAGTTTTTGGGCTGGAAGTGGACTATATGAGTATGTTCAAATATTTGTAATATCAAATGGCACAAGTACAAAATATTATTCCAATACTGCAAGAGAAAGTCATATAAAAGAACAAAACGGAACAAGAAATAAGAGTAAAAAGACAAGTAATAGCTTTGAATTTACTTCTTTTTGGGCAGACGCTAATAATAAAGTTATTCCAGATTTAGTTGATTTTACAAGAACATTTTTTGCAAAACATACAATTTTGAATATATTAACAAAATATTGTGTTTTTACATCTGAAAACTTGTTGTTAGTAATGCGTCCTTATCAAATAGTTGC
Source organism: uncultured Clostridia bacterium (assembly GCA_947625415.1). Classification (GTDB taxonomy): domain Bacteria; phylum Bacillota; class Clostridia; order TANB77; family CAG-508; genus Scatovivens. The sequence continues at coordinate 6,027 of CANQOG010000036.1, read as the reverse complement.
AACAGAGAGAATTATAAACAGAATTGAAGTAGCAAATAATTATAAGAAAATGGGAACTATTGAAGCAGGTGGATATATTTGGCATACAACAGGTTCTCGGAAAAACTTTAACATCATTTAAAACAGCACAACTTGCAACTAATTTAGAATTTATAGATAAAGTTTTATTCGTAGTAGATAGAAAAGATTTAGACTATCAAACAATGAAAGAATATGATAGATTTGAAAAAGGTGCTGCAAACGGAAATAGAAATACAAATGTACTACAAAAACAATTAGAAGATGAAACATCAAGAATTATAGTAACAACTATACAAAAATTAAGTGAGTTTGTAAAAAGAAATAAAAGTCATCCTGCTTTTCAAAAGCATTTAGTTTTAATATTTGATGAGTGTCATAGATCACAATTCGGAGATATGCACAAACTAATAGTACAAAATTTTAAGAATTATCATTTATTTGGTTTTACAGGAACTCCAATATTTTCTGCAAATGCGGGAAGAAAAACAAACCCTGATTTTTGCACAACTGAACAAGCCTTTGGAGAAAAATTACATACATATACAATAGTTGACGCTATAAATGACGGTAATGTTCTTCCATTTAGAATAGACTATGTAAATACAGTTAAAGCTAAAGAAGATATGACTGATAAAGAAGTTCAAGCTATCAATACAGAAGAAGCATTAGAGGCTCCTGAAAGAATAAGAAATGTAGTAGAATATATTTTAGAACACTTTGACCAAAAAACAAAAAGAAATTCTTTCTATGACTTAAAAGGACAAAGATTAAATGGTTTCAATTCAATATTTGCTGTAAATTCTATTCCAATGGCAAAAAGATATTATTTAGAATTTAAGAAACAATTAGAAGAAAAGAATAAAAATCTAACTATTGCTACAATATATAGTTTTGCAGTAAATGAAGATGATACAGAAGATGGAATATTAGATGATGAAAGTTTTGAAACTGATTTACTAGATACAAATTCAAGAGAGTTTTTAGACTTTGCAATAGGAGAATATAATAAAAAATTTAAAACTAATTTTTCATCAGAGGGAAATGGTTTTCAAGATTATTATAAAGATTTATCAGATAGAGTAAAGAAAAGAGAAGTAGATATTCTTATTGTTGTAAATATGTTTTTAACAGGTTTTGACGCTACAACATTAAATACTTTATGGGTAGATAAAAACTTAAAACAACACGGACTAATTCAAGCATTTTCAAGAACTAATAGAATTTTAAACTCTGTAAAAACTTATGGAAATATAATTTGTTTTAGAGATTTACAACAGGAAACAAATGATGCAATAGCTTTATTTGGAGATAAAAATGCTAGTGGAATAGTATTATTAAAATCTTATGAAGATTATTATTATGGCTATGAAGATGACAACGGAAAGAAACAATTAGGATATGAAGAAAGAATTGCTTTGTTAATTCAAAAATATCCTCTAGGTGTTCAGATAATAGGAGAAAGCAACGAGAAAGACTTTATTGTTTCAATGGGTAATATTTTAAGATTAAGAAATATACTTTCTTCATTTGATAAATTTGAGGGAAATGAAATACTTTCTGAAAGAGATTTTCAAGATTATACTGGAATGTATGTTGACTTATATCAAAAATATAAAAGACAAGCAAACGGAGAGAAAGAAAGTATTAAAGATGATATTGTATTTGAAATGGAACTCGTAAAACAAGTTGAGGTAAATATAGATTATATTTTAATGTTAGTTCAAAAATATCATCAGTCAAATTGTACAGATAAAGAGATTCTTGGAACTATTGATAAAGCAATAAAATCAAGTCTAGCGCTTCGTTCAAAGAAAGAGTTAATAAATGGCTTTATAGATAAAATAAATGCTAATACAAATGTAATGGATGACTGGACAAAATATGTAAAAGAACAAGAAGAAAACGATTTAGTAATCTTAATTAAAGAAGAAAATTTAGACGAAGAAGAAACAAGAAAATTTGTAAATAACTCATTTAGAGACGGACAAGTAAAAACAAATGGAACAGATATTGAGAAAATACTTCCACCAATGAGAAGATTCGGAAATGAAAATAGAACAGAAAGAAAACAAAACATAATTGATAAGATTCTTAAATTCTTTGAAAAGTATTTTGGACTTGGAATAAATAATGATAAAGAATAATTATAAGTTTTTAAAATATACTTTAGGAAGAAACTAATAAAGCATATGAAAGAGTTTAAACTTTCAGATGAGGAAATAAAGTTAGTTGAAAAATGGTCTGGAAAAAAGTTTAATGCTGATGAAGATTCAACAAATAAAAAATCTAATTCAAGAAAAAAAGAAAGATAAAAATTTAACTAAAGAAGAGAAATTAGATTTATATTTTAAAGATAAAATATTTGATAAGGAAGATTTAGCACCCGAAGAATTAGATGATTTACTAAGTTCTGAGGAAGAATGGGACGATTATGAATAAAAGATATAGCCTAAAAGTAGTATTATGCGTTATCTTAAAATTTTTGCCTATATAATTTCTTTTATTAGATTTTTTAAATATAAAATTAGTAAAAGTCTTTAATTTAATGATAATATACAATCATATCATTTTATTAGAAAGATATATATTACAAATATCATTGAAATTTTCAAAAGTAGGAACTTTAATTGGAATATTTAATTCTTTTGAAGTTCTTTTTTCATTGCTAGGTTTTTTAATTCTAATAAGTTTTCTAGCTCCAGCGTTGTAAAAACCTTCTAAATCTCTAGGACTATCATCAATAAAAATATTGCTTTTGCTTTTATAATTGATTTCTAATTCAAATTTATATCTTGTAGTATTATATACTTCTGTTACGTAAGGCAAAATTCCAGAGCCAGCCAATTTTAAAGATTGCTGGTTCAAATTTTTTCCTTGAGCAACATAAGTTAAAATGCAAACTTTTTCTTTTTCTTCTTTTAATTTTTTTAGAAAATTTAGTGCATCAGGGAAAACATATTGACTTCCTTTTAAAATAATTATTTTTTGAACACATGATTGGAGAATACCATCTTTTATTCCATATTTTAATGTTAATTTTTTTGCAAAAGAGTTAAAATTGTCTAATGTTGAATTAAAAGATTTTCTTAAATCAGCTAGAACTTCTTGATAATCAAGTTTTTTTGATGTACTGATAATTTTTGCTAGTTCATCTAAAATATCTCTTGTTAATTTTCCTGTTTCATATAAAGTATTATCAAAATCAATATAGTACATAACTTTTCCTCCATAATCAATTCATCATAATAATATCAAAAAAATTGCCTTTGGTCAATATTGATTTAAGGTTTGGATTATATTATAATGTTATATGTAAAATATATAGAAAAGAGAAAATAATATGATTAATAATTTAGAATTAATAAAAAATCAAGCTAATTGGTGTTTAGGTTGTAAAAGTAGACCATGTAGTAATGCTTGTCCTATGAAAACTTCAATTCCTGAATTTATTGAAAAAATAAAAGAAAATAAGATAGAAGAGGCTTATAATTTATTAATAGAAAACAATATATTTAGTCATGTATGTAGTTTAGTTTGCCCACAAGAAAACCAATGCCAAGGTTCTTGTGTTAGAGGAATAAAATCTACACCAACGCAAATTGGTGAGCTAGAGAAATTTGTAAATGAATGGGTGGTTCAAAATGATATAAAACCTGTTGTTTCACAAAAGCAAATTAAAAAAAATGTTAAGGTTGCGATAGTTGGTGGAGGTCCTGCTGGTTTAGCTTGTAGTTATGAACTTGTTAAAAATGGAGTAAAATCAGTAGTTTTTGAGAAAGAGCAAGTATTAGGTGGAATTTTAAGTTATGGAATTCCTGATTTTAGGTTAGATAAAAAAATTATTGATAGAATAATTAATATTTTAAAGGAATTAGGTGTTGAGTTTAGATTAGGTCAAGAACTAGGAAAAAATATTTCAATAAAACAATTAAAAGAAGAATATGATTATGTTTTTATTGGGATTGGAGCAGAGCTTTCAAGTAGATATAAGTTGGCAAATGAAAGATTAGATAGTATTTATGATTCTGATGAATTTTTAAGGGCTTATAACTTTAAAAACTTTATTAAAAATTTAGGAAAAGTTGTTGTAATTGGCGGTGGAAATGTTGCTATGGATTCTGCAAGAAGCGCGGTAAGGATGGGAGCTGAAAAAGTTTCTATTTTATATAGAAGAGATAGGAGCCATATGCCAGCAAGAGAAATTGAATTAAAAGAAACTTTAAATGATGGAGTTGAATGGGTAGAGTTAACGCGTGTTAATAATGCTAATGTAAAAGATGGTAAAATGGTATCTGTTCATTGTAATAAAACTCAAATAATAGATGGAAAAGCTATAGATATAGAAGGAGAGGAGTTTGATTATGATGCAGATACAGTAGTTTTCGCAATTGGTTTAAAGCCAAATCAAGAGTTACTACAAAGTGAAGGACTAGAGCTTACAGAATGGGGAACAATATTAGTAGATAGTAATAATCAAACTTCAATAGAAAATGTTTATAGTGGTGGAGATGTTACTGAAAATAAATCTGTAGTTTGTAAAGCTTTAGCTTCTGGAAAAAAAGCAGCTAAATCAATTTTAAATAAAATAATAGAACCTTAAGATGTCTTAAGGTTCTATTATTTATTTTCTTCATTGTTTTTATCAGTTCTTGATTTTGGAATGATGATATTTTCTTTTTTTACTTTATCTTTTGGTCTTAGAGTTTTTATAGAATCTTTAATATCTGAAAAGTTAAGTTCAGAATCATCACCAATTATAATTTCAAGATCTAAATCATTATCATCTTTCATTTTTTCCAAATCCTTTCTTATTCTAAGAATTTCAACTTCAATTTTATTATAGCAAATTTAATTTTAAATGTCAATTTTTGCATTGACAAACTATAAATATTATGTTAGTATTATACAGTATTACAATCACATATTATGTGTTTTAAATAGTAAAGTTAACCTGTAAACATCCGGTCTACTACGAAAGGGGATATGCTACTATGAGACTGGAAAACTACTATCTGTATCCCAAGGAGCCTGGAGACGATGAAATTCCCATCGGAACCATCCCCAAAAAGGGTATGCAGTACAGGGCATGTGGCAACGTATACGGAAGTGAGAAAATCCCGGTTGGGACCGCAATCATAACCTCTTACGTTGTCAAAAACGACGGGGAAAAAATCGTCACGGACTTTGGATTTGTGTATGAGCTCGGAAATCCGCACCCTGACTATGTCGAACTCGACAAAATGCTCCACTCTGGCGAATACCCTATCCTGTATGAGTGGATGATTTATGACAAAGATGGTGTAACCAAACTCAGCGGATACGAAGGCCCCAGCGATGGTGGACATTTCGTGATTGGACGTGTTGTTGTCCAAGACGGAAATTTCGTTGTCTTCGACAACGGAAAAAAATACTTTGTGGACTGGTTCAGACTGCTACTTCCATTGAATCTTGTGATGTATAGCTCCAAATTCAAGATGGAGTTCTTCATGGGCTTCAAGTGCAAACCCGTTTTAGTCCACAACGACAAATGACTAATTCCCTACACAACCCCAGCAAAAACAAGAGAGATAGTAAACAGGAACTTAAGTGGCGCCAACTGGCGCCACTTTCATTGTGCTTTAGCTAAAAAAGAAGCGAAGCGAATTAAAAACCACTTGCTATGCAAGTGAGATTAAAACTTATAGAAAAGAGCATCACTCTGTATTATAATAAAGGTAAGTTCAAGCCAAAATTATAAAAGAAAGGAGTGATGCTCCATGGCAAATAGTTTATCACATTCAAAATGGGTATGCAAGTATCATATAGTATTTATCCCCAAATATAGAAGAATGGCCATATATGGTCAGATAAAGAAAGATGAACAATATTAAGACAGCTATGTGAATATAAAGAAGTGAAAATAATAGAAGGAGAAATGTGTCCAGACCATGTACATATGTTGGTAGAAATTCCTCCAAAAATAAGTATAGCAAATTTTATGGGATATTTAAAAGGAAAAAGTACATT
>CANQOG010000035.1 GCA_947625415.1 uncultured Clostridia bacterium | reverse complement strand
ATTCTTCTTGAAATTTCAATATAAGCTTTTCCAGAAGGGGCTTTTTTATTAGTGATTACAGGTTCTCCTTTATTTGTTTGAATTATGATATTTTCATCGTCTGGTACTACACCAATTAAATCTATTGATAACAAATCAACAATATCATCGACATCCATCATTTCTCCACGTCTTACCATTGAAGGACGAAGTCTGTTTACTATTAATTCTGGGTTTTTGATTGATGATGATTCCAAAAGACCTATGATTCTATCAGCATCTCTAATTGATGAGATTTCAGCTGTAGTAACAACTAAAGCCCTATCAGCTCCAGCAATAGCATTTTTAAAACCTTGCTCAATTCCAGCTGGGCAGTCAATTAATACATAGTCAAATTCAGCTTTTAGTTTTCCTATTAAATCTTTCATTTGTTCTTCTGTAACTGTAGTTTTATCTTCTGTTTGAGCAGCTGGAAGCAAATATAAATCATTGAACTTTTTGTGTTTAATCAAAGCTTGTCTTAATTTGCATTTTTCTTTGATAACATCTACCAAATTGAATACAATTCTATTTTCTAAGCCCATAACAATATCCAAATTTCTAAGCCCAATATCAGTATCAACAAGAGCAACTTTTTTACCTGCGGATGCTAAAGCTGAGCCCAAATTTGCTGTTGTAGTTGTTTTTCCAACGCCACCTTTGCCTGATGTTATAACTATAACCTCTCCCATATATTTTTCCCCCTTAAAATTTGTGCATACAGTTTTGGTTTTTGCTTTATAATTTGTTTCTTTTATAGCTTAACTAAATTACCCTATTATAATATATTTTTTTTTCACAAAAGTCAATGAAAGTTCGCATTTTTTTGTAATATTTTTGTAATATTTTTTATCTTAGCTTTATTTCCGCAAGTTTCAAATGATTTTTATCATTGACTTTATAACTTTTATGGATTATAATGTAGCTGGAAAAAAATCTTAAGAAAGGAAACTAAAACTATGAAAGATTTAATTGAAATTAGATGGCATGGTAGAGGTGGACAAGGTGCTAAAACTGCTTCTTTGCTTTTAGCTGATGCAGCCTTTAACACAGGAAAATACATTCAAGGCTTCCCTGAATATGGTCCTGAAAGAATGGGTGCCCCTATTGTTGCATATAACCGTATAAGCAACAATCCAATTACTATTCACAGTAATATCTATGAGCCAGATTATGTTGTTGTCGTTGATGACACATTGCTTGATTGCGTAGATGTTACAGCTGGATTAAAAGAAAGTGGAGCAATTATAATAAACTCTACAAAAACAAGTGATGAAATTGTTAAAAAATTAAAGAACTACAATGGTTCAATTTACAAAATTGATGCAAGAGGAATCTCTATAGAAGCTTTAGGAAAATATTTTCCTAATACTCCAATGCTTGCTGCAATTGTAAAAGTAAGCGGTGTTATGAACGACGAAGATTTTCTAAATGACATGGTAGGTTCTTTTAAACATAAATTTGCTAAAAAACCTGAAGTTATTGACGGAAATATGAAAGCCATAGAAATGGCATTAGCTCAAGTTGAAAAAGTTAAATAATGAAAGGAGAAATTATAATGGCAGAAATTAACAGTAATACACCTATTGATGAATTAACAATTGGTGGAAATATTTACACAGCTGGAAATGCTAAAAATTTCAAAACTGGTGATTGGAGAAGTGAAACTCCTAAATATTTACCAGATGTTTGCAAACAATGCGGACTTTGCTTCAATGTTTGCCCAGATAATGCAATCCCAGTTAATAAAGATTTAAAAAGAGAAGATTTTGATTTTGATGCTTGTAAAGGATGTGGCGTTTGTGCTAAAGTTTGTCCTTTCAAAGCAATTATTATGCAATAGCGTTCAAATGAAAATCGTATTTGACGTTGTTGCGCTTCACTCAAAAACGTATCAACGTACTTAAGTACGCCTCAACGTTATTTGAGCTTGCGCACCTAGTTAAATAGCAATTTTCATTTAAACTTGAAAGTCAAAATTAAATAAAAATATTAAATTAATTAATAAGTTCAAAGGAGAAACGAGTATAAATAAGAAAGCAAGGTAAATTACCGCAGAACTAGGCGAGAGCCTGCCTAAGGATAATTTATCCGAAGCTTGACAACATTAGACGAAGTTTATCATTTGAACGAAAGGAGAAAAAAATGAGTATTAGAGAGAGATTAAGCGGTAACGAAGCAGCCGCAACAGCTATGAAACAAATTAATCCTGATGTTGTAGCAGCCTTCCCTATCACACCTTCAACAGAAATTCCTCAATATTTTTCTACTTTTGTAAGTAATGGTCAAGTAGATACAGAATTTGTCGCTGTTGAAAGTGAACATAGTGCAATGAGTGCTTGCATTGGAGCAGAGGCTGCTGGAGCTAGAGCTATGACAGCTACATCTGCTAATGGATTATCACTTATGTGGGAAATGATTTACATTGCATCAAGTCTAAGATTACCTATTGTTATGTCTTTAGTTAACAGAGCAGTATCTGGACCTTTAAACATACACAATGACCATTCAGATGCAATGGGTGTTAGAGATGCTGGATGGATTATGTTATTTTCAGAAAATAATCAAGAAGCTTACGACAATTTAATTATGGCGCATAGAATCGCCGAAAATAAAGATGTTTTACTTCCACTTATGGTTTGTCAAGATGGATTTATTACATCACATTCAATTGAAAATATTGAATTAATCGAAGATGAGAAAGTTAAAGAATTTGTTGGAAAATATAAACCAGAACATTATTTATTAAATGACAAAGAACCAATTGCTATTGGACCTTTAGATTTACAAGCATATCTTTTTGAACACAAAAAGCAACAAGGTGACGCTATGAAAAAAGCTAAAAAAGTTATTGAAGAAGTTGCAAAAGATTTTGAGAAAATGACTGGTAGAAAATATAACTTATTTGAAGAATATAAAATGGAAGATGCTGAAGTTGTTATAATTTGTATGAACTCTACAGCTGGAACAGCAAAAGCTAAAGTTGATGAATTAAGAAACAATGGCATTAAAGCTGGTCTTGTTAAAATAAGAGTATTTAGACCTTTCCCAGCAGAAGAACTTGCTGAAAGTTTAAAAAATGCTAAAGCAATTGCAGTTTTAGACAAATCTGATTCTTTAAATGGTTGCGGTGGAGCTTTATTTGAAGACGTAGTTAGCGCTATGTATACTAAAAATTATCATGTTCCAACTGTAAATTATATTTATGGTATCGGTGGTAGAGATACTACTACAAATGATATTGGTACAGTTTATGAAGATTTATTAAAAATCAAAGAAACTGGCGATATAGGAAATCCTTATAGATATTTAGGCGTAAGGGAGGGAAAATAAAATGGCATATAATCATAAAGAAGTAGCTAGCCGACCAGCTAGATTAACATCTGGTCATAGAATGTGTGCTGGTTGTGGAGCTCCAGCTGTTGCAAGAATGATATTAAAAGCAATTAAACCAGAAGATCATGCAGTTATTGCTAATGCTACAGGATGTATGGAGGTTTCTACATTTATTTATCCATATACAGCTTGGACAGATTCTTATATTCATACAGCTTTTGAATGTGCTGGTGCTACACTTTCAGGTGTTGAAGCAGCTTATAAATCAATGAAAAGAACAGGAAAATTACCAGAAAATAAAGATACAAAATTCATAGCATTTGGTGGAGATGGTGGAACTTATGATATAGGTTTACAAAGTCTTTCAGGTGCAATGGAAAGAGGACATGACATGGTTTATGTTTGCTATGATAATGGTGCATACATGAACACTGGTATTCAAAGAAGTAGTGCAACTCCAAAATTTGCTGATACTACTACAAGTCCAGCTGGAAAAGTTATTCCAGGAAAAATGCAATCAAGAAAAGATTTAGCCAAAATCATGGCTGGTCATAATTTGCCATATATTGGCCAAACAGCAGCTATTGGAAATATGAAAGATTTATATGAAAAAGCTGAAAAAGCTATTTATACAGAAGGTCCATGTTTCTTAAATGTTTTAGCTCCATGTCCAAGAGGTTGGGGTTATAATACTCCAGATTTAATGGAACTAAATAAATTAGCTGTTGAAACTTGTTATTGGCCATTATATGAAGTAGTTGATGGTGTTTACCATATTACTTATAAACCAACTAACAAACTTCCAGTTGAAGAATTTTTAAAGCCTCAGAAAAGATTTAAACATATGTTTAAAGAAGGAAATGAATGGATGATTAAAGAATTTCAAGAAGAAGTTGACAAACGTTGGCAAGAATTGCTTGATTTAGAAGAAATGACAAATAAACAATAAATTTAAAATAATTAAACTAAAAATGTGCCGAAATTGGCACATTTTATTTTTTATTTCATAAAATTTAATAAATTACTTTTGGAGGTATGTAATGTTGGACAGAAATTGTAATTATTTAACAAGTGTTGCAATTAGCCTTATTATATCTTTTATTTTTGCCTTAATTTTTTACATTGGAGTAATTTCAAATTCTTTAGCTATATTCATTTTTGCTTTAGCCATTGCATTGCTTTCAATTTTTCTACTTGGTTTACTTGGAAGCTCTGATAATGGATTAACTCGTCAAAGACTTTGTCAGAATTGTTTAACTCTAATAGTTTCAATCATTCGGAAATATTTTCTTTAACTTATTAACATTAACAATAACTCTTTCTGAACGGAAACATAATTTCTGCAATACTTATTGGTCTTGCTATCTTTTTCTTTGTATTTAATTTAATAAATATTATGATAATATTGCTTTCGATAACAAGATACAACTAAAGCCCGCTTACATAAAATACGGGCTTTTTTAATTCATCATAATGTTTTTAGTATATATCAAATCTTTTTCTGTAATTCCAAGTTTATAATTTTCAAACGGATTTTTATTAATGTATATTTTTTTAGACTTTAACTCAGATATAAACTTATAAATCATTTCAGTATTTTTTGAAAGTAGTACAAAACAATCTGTAAGTTCAAATCTATTTAAGAAAACAATAGTATCCTCTATTTGAGTTGCATCATAATAATTAATTTTAATATAATTATCTCTAGCATATTCACTAATATCTAAAAGTAAATCTTTAAAATCTTTACACTCAATAAATACATCAACATTTCCATATCCTGAATAAATTGTAGGAATAACAAATTTCTTTTTCATTTGAACATAATCTCTTTTATCTCCTACGAAAATCATTTCATTAAAAAACGTCTGTAAATTTGCTATGATTCCATCAATTACATCAAATTCAACCATTGCAATTTTTTTTGCATATTCCTTCTTTTCACAAATCATATTAAGTGTTTCGACAATTTTTGTATTTATTGCATAATATTTCTTTGAAAAAAATACTATGTTATTATGTGTTCTAAAAGCCATTAAAAGCAATCTTAAAGTTACATAAGGGTCACCATTATAGCTAACAGCAAGATTTCCATAACCGTCTACAATAGTTTTCGGAGAATATTTTACGTTAAATTTTTCTATATTAATAAACTCATCAATAATGTTTAAAACCTTTTCTTGAGATACATGAACAGGATGATGTTTCTCATCTATTTCAACTGCTTGATTAAAAGTATCTTTATCAGACATTCTTTTTTTAAACTCATCTAAAATTTCTTTAATCAAATTTGGTTTTAATGTATATTTTGTAGTATTTGTCAACTTATTTAATCTTGTTTGTAAATCCTCCATAATACCCTCCTATGTAAAATTTTAATTATCATCTCTATTTTTAGCTTTTTCTTCATCATATATTTCTCTCAAGCCATCTACCATATCTTGAACATCTTCTCTATACCTTGTCTCTTCTCCCTTAAGTTTTTTAGCAACTTTAGGTGAAACTCTACTTGAAGCTTCAACTAAATTTCTAGCAAAATGTCTAGAATGTTCAACGACTTCAACACCAACAATAGTTTTCAAATAAGCTTTATCCTTCATCTTATCTTGAACTTCAATTTCACCTGACTCATTTTCTTTTCCATGCAAAAAATACATTAGCTGATATGCACTCATTACGAAAACTGCATTTTGTTTCTTTGATTTTTGAAGAATAATTATTCCGTCTAAATCTTTATTTCCAAATATTCTATAATTATTTAATGAAGTTGCTCTTCCTTGTGTATTATAACTTAAAATTTGTGAATATGGTTCATTTTCAACATTTTCACATCCTAATATTTTAGAAATTAAATCAATTTCTAATGAAAAATCATCTTCATCTTTAGATGTACTTGGTGTTGTTGGAGCTCTTGGCATTCCTTCTGATGTTCTCGAAGTCAAAACTTTATACACTTTTCTTTGACTTATTTCATCAAATAATTTTTGCGTACTAAGAGCTTTTTTTATTTCTTCAAGTTGTTCGTCTGTAATAGTACCTTGAGAGTGTAAAGTTAATATAGTTGAATAATCTATTAATAAATTTTGAAATAATTCCTTAATTTTTTCAAAAGAAGTCGTTTCATCAATAAAACTTGAAATATTTACCTCTTCTTCAGAAAGTTCAAATGTATCAAGCAAATCATTTACTGATAAATTGTTTGAGCTTAAATATAATTGAATAAAGTCTTCAAGAGGTAATCTCTTATCACAATAACATTCAATAAGAAAATCATTGTCTGTTATAGCTTTTAAACAACCACTTCTAAGTTTTCCTGATTCATATAAACTCATTATTTCTCTATCAGTATAAAATCTAGAAATTAGCTCATCACTAACTATTCCCTTTTGATAAAGTTCAAATATCTCTTCTATAGTCATTTCATTATTAGAAAATCTGTTTTCAATATATTCAGAAGTAACTACTTCTCTAGTTGTTTCTAAATCGCACAAACCATTATTAAAGAAATATAAAACATTTTCTTGTAATCTATCATCTTCTTGACTTTTTTCTTCAGCTTCTAAAGCTTTTCTTAAGCCACCTACTAAGTCTTCTGAATAACGATTAAATCTTTTTTGATTATTACCAAAATCTAGCATTTCTCTATATTTTTCAAGAAATTCTGGAGTTATCTTTCCGTCTTTTCTCATATCATATAGTCGTTGTGGTGTATAAAAAGCTGAAATCTCTTCATCTTCAAACATTGATTCATAATCAACCATTTTTAAAGCTTTATTAATTTCATAAACCTGAATCAAGTCTTGAGGTTCTATATATCCATACATAGCAAATTTATATATTGAAGAACCACTCAAAGTTCTTCCATAAGCATTTATCAAATCTTTTGAAGATACTCTCAATTTTTCTGGAACTTTAATATTTTTTTTATCTAAAAACATTAATAAACTATAATCAGGCAAACTTAAAATGTCAATCTTACTAACTTTCGTTCTTACAAGTTCTTCTTCACTTATTCCATCTTGCAAATATATATCAATAATATCATTAACGTTTAATAAATTGATAGCACTTATAATTCTAGAATTATAACTCCTCTTGTATTTTTTCTTTTCGCTTTTTTCATCCTCAGACTCTCTTTCTTTACTGTAAATTTGAGATACTATTGTTTGAATATCTTTTTCTTCAATATCCCCATTTTTTATAACTTCTTCTATTTTTGAAATAGGCTCATCTACATAATATTCTAATCTAACTTTATCTCTTTCCGTAAAAATTTCAAGTTTACAAAATCTTTGAATATATTTCTTTCTATCTTCTGGTTCTAAAGCATCAATATAAGAAAAACACATTTGTCTAAGCTTCATCCACTGTAAATTATCTTGTCTTATTTGTTCTTTAAACCTATTTATAAATTCTATTGCACATGTAACACCCATAGCTTCAATAACTGGATTTGTCCACTCATATAAATTATCTATACTTGATAATTCAAGATTATTAGGCAATAAAGAATTTGGTAATTTTTTTTCGTAAACAAGTTTAAAATTATCATTAAAATAATATTTAAAAGTATTTATCTCAATTTTATATATAACACCATCAGTTTCTACACATAAATGATTGCCATCTATAGATAATGTATCTTTTTTTAACCCCTCCAAAAATTTTTTTAAATAAATTTCTACTAGTTCTGAATCTGCACTTTCTATACTTATAACTTTCTTTTTTCTTGACAACATTTCAACCATCCTTTTTTTTATTTTGCATCATAATCTTGACTTCTTTTACGCAATATACTTTATAATTATAACATATTTTAGCAATTAAGTCAAAAAAATCAGCTTATAAAAGCTGATTTTTTAACATTTTTAATATAAATAATTTTGTGGATTAACAGCAGTACCATTTATTCTTATTTCTAAATGTAAATGTGGTCCTGTTGAATTACCTGTTGAACCAACTGTTGCTATACAAGTATCTGTAGTAACTGTAGTTCCAACTCCTACATTAATTGTATTACAATGAGCATACCAGCTTTGAATTCCATTTCCATGGTCAACAACAACTTTATTACCATAGCTTCCATTATTACCAGCAAAAATTACTGTTCCATCTGATATTGGGTAAATTGGTGTTCCCATAGCTGTGGCTAAATCTAAACCAGTATGAGTATATCTTCTTGAGCCACCTTCACCAAACCTTGATGTTATTAATGGTGAAGTTCTAAGTGGATAGCTTAAAGTTAATCCACTTATATTTCCAGACCCATAAGATGCAGATTGCGCTGCAACCATTGCAGCTATTCTTGCTTGTTCAGCAGCACGAGCAGCTTTTTCTTTAGCTATTCTTTCAGCTTCAAGTCTTGCTTGCTCTGCTTCATATTCTTGTGTTTTAGCTAATTTCAATCCGTTTAATACTTCAAAAGCTGAATTTTCAGGTATTCCATTTTGCTCTGTACTTAAAACTTCTACAATACCTAAATTAAATTCAACGCCTTCTTTTAAGTCAGACTGAAGATTTGAAATAATATTTTCAGCTTCTATCTGACTATTTACTTCGTTAACTTTTTCTCCATTAACAGTAATAGCATAAGTTTTATATGTTATTACTGATGTATCTTCAATTTTTTTCAAAATCTTTTTTTCTCCGAGTAGCTGTTTTTCTAGCAACTAACTCTAATTTGTATTCAGGCATATTTGCTATTTCAATTAAAGCAATTGTACCTTCTCTATGATTTATATATTCATTTAATTTTTGATCTAATTCAGATTTTTCGTTAACATATCCTAAAGTCTCTCCAGCTACAGTGACAGTGTAAACTGGCTTATACTTTACAAAGGTTACTGTTCCTAAAAATAGTATACTTAATAATGTTATTCCTAAAGGTTTGAAGTCAATATCTTTTGTGTGTTTTCTCAGTCCTTCTAAAATAAAAATTCACTCCTTTACATTTAAGATTGTCACATAGGCATTATTATACTCTCTAATTTTTAAATTGGCAAATTACTTTTTTTGCCATATTTATATATTTTCCTATTTTGGCAATTTTTATAATTTAAAATATAAGGAATTTTTTACCATATCTCTTTATTACTTCAAATTACTCTTTTTTTCTCCATTTTTTGAACTTGCAAAAGAGAGCAAATTATGCTCTCTTATTACTATTTTTATTATATTCTTAATTCATATTCATTGACAATAATTTACTGATTCCCTTTTCTTCCATCGTAATTCCATACATTGTATCAGCAGCTTCCATAGTTCCTTTTCTATGTGTAATAACAAGAAATTGAGTATTATCATTAAATTTTTTCAAATATTCAGCAAACCTAGATACATTTACATCATCAAGAGCAGCCTCAATTTCATCTAAAACGCAGAATGGAGCAGGATTTATCTTTAATATTGCAAACAATAAAGCAATTGCTGTAAACGCCCTTTCTCCGCCTGATAGTAATGACATACTTTGTAATTTTTTTCCAGGTGGTTGAACTTCTATTTCGATTCCACATTCTAAAACATTTGAGTCATCATCTAGCTTTAATTCTGCTTTTCCTCCACCAAACAACTGATTAAATGTTTCTTTAAAGTTCTTATTAATTAACTTAAATTTTTCATTAAATTGCTCTTTCATTGTATCTACAATTTCATTAATTAATTTTTTCAATTTAGAAATTGTATTTTCTAAATCTTCACGTTGAGTTGATAAAAAATCATATCTTTCTTTAACTTCTTGATATTCTTTAATACTATCAATATTAACGCTTCCAATATCTTTTATCTGATTTCTTAACTCATTCACCTCTTTTTGAACCTTGTTTGGAGTAGTTGTTTTCTCAATATCTTTAACATTATTAGGTGTAATTTCATATTCCTCCCACATTTTATTAACAATTTGTTCAAGCTCAAGTTCAAATTTAGAAATTTTAACTTCTTGTTTAGAAATCTGATTTTTAAGTTCTTCTATTATATTTTGCTTTTCAGAAATTTCATTTTCAATTAAATTAAGTTTGTTATTCTTATTTGTTCTTTCTTCTTTTAACTCTTGAACTTTTCCAGAAGAATTTTTAGCATCTTCCTCTTGTTTTCGTATTTCTTCCTTTAAATCAATATTTGATTTTTTCAACTCTTCATTTTGAACTAATATGTTCTCTCTTAATGTCATTTTACTTTGAATTTGCTTATTATTTTCTTCTATATCTTCATTTAATTTATTAACAAATTCATCAATAGATTCTCCACTTTCATCAAAAGATGACACCGAAACTTGTAAATTTGTAATATCAAATTTTAAATCCTCTATATATTTTTGAGCATCTTGATTCTTTTTAACAAAACTTTCAATTTGAATATTTAACTCATTATTTTCCGTCTCCAAATCAGCCATTTCTTTAGAATGAGCTTCTTGTAAAGTTTTGCTCTTTTCTTGTTCTTGTTTATTTTGTTCAATATCATCTTTTAACTTGTCTTTTTTACTATCTAGCTTCAAAACTTCTAGTTCAAAATTTTTTATTTTTTGCTCTTCTGTAGCAAAAGTTATTTGAAGAGTATTAAAATCATTTTGTTTTGATTCTAAACTAGCCAAAATCTCTGATATTTTACTTTCATATTCTTTCTTTTCAGTTTTTAATTGCTTAATTTTTTCTTCAATCTGTTTTAACTCTTTTTCTAAGCTCTTTATTTCAGTACTTCTTCCTAACAAATTAACTGTTTTTGGAGCAACATATCCACCAGTAATTGAACCAGAAGAATTTATAATATCTCCTTTTAATGTTACTATTTTAAATGAATTTGAGTTTTTGCGAGAAAGAGCTATTGCTGAATCCATATCTTCTACTACAACAGTTTTTCCAAGTAAGTTCCAAACTATTTGTTCATATTTAGAATTATATTTAACTAAATCTGATGCTATTCCTAAAACACCTTTTATTCCTGTAGAATTTAATTTACTAAGTTTTTGACCTTTTACTAAACTTATAGGTAAAAATGAAGCTCTTCCAGATTTATTTTCTCTCAAATACTCAACCAAATTTTTAGCATCTTCTTCAGTTTCTGTAACTATATTTTGAATTCCAGCTCCTAAAGCCATTTCAATAGCTGTTTCATATTCTTTAGGAACTGTAAGAAGATTTGCTAAAACTCCACATATTCCTTTTTTATATTTAGGATTTTTTTCTGCTAAATTCAAAATATCTTTAACACTTTTATTGTAGCCTTCTCTTTCCTTCTCTGTTTCAACTAAAAATTTTAATCTTGATTCTTTAATTCTATATTCATTTTCTAAAGAATTAATCTTACTATTAAAATCTTCAAGCTTCTTCTCTTTTTCAGCATTTTTTTCTTTAATTCCATTTAATTCTTTTTCTAAATTATTTCTTTTAGTTTGAATTTCAAAAAAGCTACTATCAACTTCACTCTTTTGAGCTCTAGTAGAATCTAACTCTCTTACAGTTGAATCCAGTTCTTGATTTAAAGACTTTTCTCTTTTTACCAAGTTCTCATAATTTGCAATTTCTGTATTTGAAATAGCAATTAATTCATATTTTCTATCAACATTGCTTTGAACTTTATTCTTCTTTTCCTCAATTTCTAAAGCTTTATCAGACAATGTTTTTGAAAAATCTTCATATTCTTTTGTTTTTTTAGCTAATTCCTGTTCAAACTTTTCTTTATTTAAACTTAAATCAGTTTTTTTACTTAATTTTTTCTCTTTATCTTCTTCTAATATCTTATTTTTTTCTTTTAAATCCTCAATTTCAGTTTCAAATCTTTTATAGTTTTCCTCATTATTTGTAATTCTTTCTTGATTAATAGTTATTTGACTATTAATCTGTTCTTTCTTTTTCTCTAATTCAAAACCTAAATTTTGCGTTTTTTCTATTAATTCTAATAATTCTTCTAAAGATTTTTTTATTTCATCTCTTTGTAGACCAAGGTCATTTGACTTTTCCTCTTCTTTAATTTTTTGAGTTTCTAAAATTCCAAGTCCACTTTTTATTTCTTCTATTTTAGTTTTATAGTCATCTATGTTATATAAAAATAAACTAATTTCAATGTTTTTAAGCTCATCTCTTAAGCTCAAAAACTTTTTTGCCTTTTCTGACTGGCTTTTTAATGAATCAATATTTACTTCAATTTCAGATATAATATCATTTATTCTAAGCAAATTTAACTTTGTTTGCTCTAACTTTTTTTCTGATTCATTTTTTCTAACTCTATATTTTACAATACCCGCAGCTTCTTCAAAAATATGACGCCTATCCTCTGACTTATTACTTAAAATCTCATCAACTTTGCCGTTGCCCAATTATAGAATATCCATCTTTTCCAATTCCAGTATCCATAAATAATTCTTGAACATCTTTTAATCTACATGGAGCTTTATTTATAAAATATCCGTGATTCTCCACTTCTATAAAGTCTTCTACTTACTGTAACCTCAGAATATTCAATTGGCAATTTTCCATCTACATTATCAAAAACAAGTGATGCCTCAGCAAATCCTAAAGGTTTTCTATTTTGAGTTCCAGCAAAAATTATATCTTCAGTTTTAGTTCCTCTTAATGCTTTTAAGCTTTGCTCTCCTAAAATCCAACGAATGCAATCAGAAATGTTACTTTTTCCAGAACCATTTGGGCCAACAACACCTGTTATTCCATCTTTGAATTCAAGAACGGTTTTATCTGCAAATGACTTAAATCCATACATTTCAAGTCGCTTTAAGTTCATATTTTTCCTCTTTTCTTATTAGCTTATTTCTATTTTTACTATTATATATTATATTAAATGAATACAAATTTCAAGAAAAAATTTCAATTTATAGCAAAAATAACTATCCTTTTACTTTTAATATAGGATAGTTATTTTTGTTTATTTTAATCTTTTACAAATATTCTTAAAACTATTTTAGCTTTTTTTTTTCAAATCCACATTTTGTTAATACTTTAAAATTAGCTAAAATACATTATTTTTTTAATAATAAACTCTTTATCTTTTTAATCACTCTAATAAAAAAATTTTCTTTTCTAACTTCTAATTGTAAATTTTCTTGATTACTAACTATAATATTATTTTCTGGTTCTTTAAAAATTTTATCAGTCTTATATTTTTCTTCTAATTATTTCTTTTTATTATTTGGTAATTAATCATTTAATAAATCATCAGGTTCTTGCATATTTTTCATTTTTTCAGTCAAACTTCTAATTGCACACATATACTCTGAATCTCTAATTTCTTCTGAGACTTGTTCTGCTAAATCTTCAAGTCCTATTCCTTTTCTATTATCTATTATTTCTATATATTTTGATAACGCAACTTTCATTCTTTCAAATCCTATTGCATTCATATTATATACAAAATTGTCATGTGGATATATATTAGAATTAGCTGATATATAATTTTCCCCGAAATCCCAAATTGCATATTCTTTTTTGAATTCTTCTAAATTTTTACCTTCTGCTGCTTTTTTAAATCTTCTTGCTGCTGTTTCAAAAGAACCACCATTTTGTAATATCCAATTTTCTATTCCAACTGCTCCTAATCCTCCTCGTGTATCTACTTGTCCTTCTTCTGGCGCTTCTGCATTAGTTTTTTTATATACACCAGCCAATTTCAATAATTTTTTCGCTAATAGAATATTTGCTAAAACATATTTATAATCTTCTGGATTTTGTTTTTTTATATTTCTTAGTCTTTCTTTTATACATTCATCTGTAGTATATTCTATTTCGTCTGTTCTTTCTGTAAATGTTAAATCTATATCTACAGGTTCATTTAATCCTTCTACTGTAACTCCTTTATATCTAAAATCTCCCTTGTCCGTTTCTTTTCGTTTATGTACTTTTCCTAAAGCTTTTCTTAATTCTTCTTTAAATTTTATCGGTGAGTCACTTAATTGTTTATCCATTCTTACCATAAAATCAAAATCTCCAGCACTAGGCTCATTTGTTCCTCTTCCTGTTGAACCTGTATCTATAAATTCTATAATTCCTGGTGTTAAATCTATTCTTCTTTTTTCTGATAAACTATATCCCATTTTTTCTGCTACATCTTCAAAAACTTTAACTATCTCTTTTTTCTTTTTCTGAGCATTCATAAAGTTTAAATCAATTTCTTCTACTAATCGTTTTATATCACCATTTTTTGCTGTTTCATCTAAAACAAATTTATCTCCATCATAATAAGATAATCCTCTCATCATTTCTCTAAATTCTTCATACATTTCTTTTGTATAAATAACTTTTCCTGATTTATCTACTATTGGAATATAAAAACCATTTTTAGCAATCTCTAGTCCTAATTTATCTACATATCTATCAGCTATAATACATTTTATATGTGTTGAACCTATTCCTGTACATATTCCGTATGCTGTTCCACTATTATAAAATATTTCTTTTTTATCACTACCATTTTTTAATACTTCTAAATTTTCTTGTTTAACTTTTCCATTTGAATCTCTTGTTTCTATAAAATCATCTTTTGAAAAAACTAACATTATACTACCTAAAGCTTTACCAGAAACATCTCCATTAGTAAAACCATTTGCTATTGATAAACTACTTAATGTTTCTGAAAAAGTTTCTTTAATAGCGCTAATTTTCTCTACATCTGTATCTAGTGGTGTACAATCACTATCAGCATTTCTTCCTAGAAAATCTTTAGCTAATATTCCTCTTTGAAGCATTGATGGAAAATATTTAGAATTAGCTACACCTTTAATAAAATCTCCTTCTTCTAGCCTAATATTACCTTGTTCTGATATTTTAACATTTCTATCATGCGCATTTTTTCTTGAATTTTCCAATATACTTTTCGCTTGTTCAAATGTTCTTATATTAGAGCCAAAAGTAAATGTTCTTACAAGTCTATCTGGCAAACTTAATTTAATTTGATTAGTTCCAAACAACTCATCTAATTCTTTTAAATCATCTCCTAAATTTCCACTATTTTGCCTTGCTTTTTCTCTTTTTCCATTAGATGTAACATTATATAAAGTATTTAAAATATCACTATATCTTGAAAGCATTTTTACTCTTTCATCATTTTCATCTAAGGTTTCTAAACTTAATCTTCCTTCAAGATAGTCTCTATATAATTTATCTCCATTCTCTATTACTTCTATATAATCTCTTATATTTCTATCATTAGATTCTAACGCGCACATTAATAAATTTGTAAATATTAAGTTTCTTCTTTCACGAGCACTAGCATTTTGTAATGATGGTATATTAGCAAATGATTCATCTTTTTTATTATTGTCTAATCCTAAAAAATTGGGATGCAATTCCTGAAAAACTAAATATAATTTTCCTATAGTAGGTATTTTATTAGTTAAATAGATTTCTTCTATTCTCGATAATGTTTCTTCATATTTTTCTGGCTCTTTTTCTAATATTTGCAATGCTATTGGAATTTTTACTCTTCTAAGTTCGCCTGAATTGCTTTTATCTAATCTTTGTAATAATAATACAGCATTTTTTTGCTTTTCACCCTCTAAATTTAAAACTGTTTTTATTACTTCAAAATCAAAATTATTAAATAATTTTATTTCACTATCATTTAAATTAGGACATAAATTTAATCCCTTTATAACATTTGCAATTGTAAAGGAATTTCCCTTTTCTCCTTCTAATAAGTATTTTTCTATATTTCCTGTTGCTTTTATTAAATCTGTTATATAGGAATTGTTAAGATGAAGATTATCTATCTTTTCCAGTGTAAGATACTTCTCGATATTTCCTGTTGCTTTTATAACATTTACAATCGTAAAGTAACTATCTTCATTTTGCCCATCTAATAAGTACTTTTCAATATTTCCTGTTGCTCTTATTAATTTATTTATATCAGAACTATTAAGATAAAAATTATTTACAACTTCTGGAGTAAGATATTTTTCTATATTTCCTGTTGCTTTTATAACATTTAAAATCGAAAAACCACTATTTTTATCTTCCCCCTCAAATAAGTACTTTTCTATATTTCCTGTTGCTCTTATTAATTCTGTTATACAAGAACTACCAAGCTTAAATTTATCTATTATTTCTGGTGTAAGATATTTTTCTATATTTCCCGTTTCTTTTATTAATCCAGTTATATGTAAACTATTAAGATTAATTACTATTTCTGGTGTAAGATATTTTTCTATATTTCCTGTTGCTTTTATTAAGCTAGCTATATGATAACTATCAAGATTAACTATCATTTCTGGTATAAGATATTTCTCTATATTCCCTGTTGCTTTTATTAAGTCAGCTATATCAGAACTACCAAGCTTAAGATTATATACCATTTCTGGTGTAAGATATTTTTCTATATTTCCTGTTGCTTTTATTAAATCAGCTATATTAGAACTACCAAGCTTAAGATTATATACCATTTCTGGTGTAAGATATTTCTCTATATTTCCTGTTGCTTTTATCAATTTGGCTATATCAGAACTATCAAATTTAAATTTGTCTATCATTTCTGGAACGAGATATTTTTCTACATTTCTCGTTTCTTTTATTAAGTAAATTATATCAAATTTATTAAAATTAGCTACTATTTCTGATGTAAGATATTTCTCTATGTTTCCTGTTGTTTTTATTAAGTTAATTATTAGAGATTCATAAAGATTAAAATTAGCTATCATTTCTGGTGTAAGATACTTCTCTACATTCCCTGTTGCTTTTATTAAGTCAATTATATTATAACCATTAAAATTAGCTACTATTTCTGATGTAAGATATTTTTCTATATTCCTCGTTTCTTTTATTAAATCAGCTATTTGAGAACTATCAAGATTAGCTACTATTTCTGGTGTAAGATATTTCTCTATGTTTCCTGTTGCTTTTATTAATTTCACTAATTCAATACTACTTGCTCTATCTGCTTTTATATTATCTATTGTTAAATATTCCTCTATTTTTTCTGGCGACTGATTTATAATACTATTAAATTTTTTAATATCCATAATATTTTTATCCTTTGATTTTATTTTAAACACATTCTTTAATTTTATTTTATCTATAAACTTTTTTATTGTCAATCAAAATTTCAATCTGACTATAATTCCAGTTTATAATTGCAATACACCTTACAAATATAATGAAATTTTTTAATATTCAAATTTTCTTATTTTTAAGTTTCGGTTTTTTTTGAAAAAATATAAAAATATTTTAAAATTCTAATAAAAAATAAGGAAAAACCTTCAT
>CANQOG010000034.1 GCA_947625415.1 uncultured Clostridia bacterium | reverse complement strand
GTAACAACAATAGAAGCAGACCAGTTTAGTGGATTTGCAGGAGTAACAGGAATATTAAAAATTCCAGCGAGAATGACAGAGATAGGAGAAAGGGCATTTTATGGATGTAGTAAGATAGAAGGAATAGAATTTGAAGAAGGAAGTTTACTTACAAAAATAGGAAATTATGCATTTTATCAATGCTCAAGTGCTAAAGGACAATTAGCAATACCTACAAATGTTACTTCGATTGGTGATTATGCGTTTTATGAGTGTTCAAATTTGTCTGGATTAGGGTTAAATAAAAATTTAATGATTATTGGTGAAAGTGCGTTTGAAAATTGTAAAAGTTTAACGGAAACTTTAACTATACCAGAGGGGATGACATCTATTGGTTATCGAGCTTTTGTAAAGACTTCTGTTGCTGAACTTAAATTCATGACAGAAAATGAAAGTTCTAGTCCTTTGGTTGTTAAAGACTGGTCTTTTTGGATGTGCGAAGCTTTAAATAGAGTAGTTTTTCCTTCTAAGTCATTTTCACTTGGAAACAGTTGTTTTGAAAGCTGCAATGCGTTAAATACTTGCATAAATTTTGAGTATGTCGAGAATTTAGGTAACCACTGCTTTAGATATTGCAGAAATTTAACTAATATCGATTTTTCTTCTTTGGAGAGAGTTCCAGAAGGGTGTTTTGACTCGTGTAAATCACTGTCTTTTTTGCCATTAAACTTTGGTAAGATTACGAATGTGGGAACTTATGCTTTTGCAAGTTGTGGATTTGAAAGTATGAATATAATTGAAATTTTAAATAATTCAAACATTGTTTTTTTAGGTGATAGTGCTTTTGCAGGGTGCTTAAATTTATTTGGTGAGTGGAGCGAAAATATTCAAAACAAAAATGGAGTGAGTATAAATGTTGGATTAGGATGTTTTGTTAATACTCAGGTACAACGATTCTGTTATTTTAATCTTAATGGTAAGTCAGTTATAGATGATCAAGAGTTTGCTGGATACACTAAATTTAAGAATCCTGATGGACAAGAGATTAAAGAATTAGAAATACCTTCAAATGTTTCTTCGATTGGTTTAGGTGCTTTTTCTGGTTGCTCTTCTATAACAAAAATTATCATTCCTAATAGTGTAAATACTATAGGTTCACAGGCGTTTTATCAATGTACAAATTTAACTACTGTTGTGATGAGTAATAACTCTGATTTAACATATATTCCAGATTATTGTTTTGCTGAATGTACATCTTTGAAGAATATCAATTTAAATTCAAATATAAAGAATCTATATGAATATTGTTTTAATCATAGTGGTTTAAATGATATAGATTTAACATATGTTGAAAGTATAGGGGAGGGTGCATTTTATGGTTGCGGAAGCCTTAAAACAGTTCAATTTGGACAAAATTTAACTACTATTTCTAGCATAGCTTTTGCAGAGGATGGGTCTCTAACTGGTACTTTAGTAATTCCTGATAGTGTAATTAATTTAGGTAGTGATGCTACATTTCTTAATACAAATTATTCTGAAATTAAAATTGGTATAGGTGTATCGGAAATTCCTGGTCGTTGTTTTTATAATATTTCTAATTTGAAAAATGTTTATTTTTCTTCAATAATTACTAAAATAGGAAACAATGCATTTTATAATTGTAGTATGTTAGAAAAACTAGAAGATTTACAGTGGGAGGAATTGAAAAACATTGGTGACAATGCATTTTACAATTGTAATTCTTTAAAAGGCGAAATTTATTTGAATAAAGATTGTGTTTACGATGTTGAGAGTTCATTTTTTAATTGTCCATTAAGAATCAAACAAAGATAAAAAAATTATAAATCCATCTTGCAAGGTGGATTTTATTTTTTATGTTATATATTGACATCGAGATATATTTATAATAAAATACTGTAAAGTTATTTAGTAAGATTGAATATGTATCAACTTTCAAAACAGGTGCGTTAACTAACAAATAGTTAACACTGTTTGTTGGTTTATGCACCTGTTGTTAATTGTTAGCAACAAGTGTAAAACTAAAAAAGAGGAGGTACATAGAAATGAATGAAAGTTTAAGCAAAAGCATCAATTCTTCAACTATGATATCAATAATAGCAATTATTGCAATGGCAATATGTTGTTTATCAGCAATGAGATATAATGCTAAGATATCAATAGAAAAAGAAAAGATTGAAGTTGCAACCAATTCAAACTCCAATCTAATTAAATAACTACAGGGAGCTTTTCGAAGCTCTCTCTTTTTTATCTATTGTATACGAAAACATAAAGTTTGTCAATAGCTATATTTTTAATGATAAAATAATATGGTTACAGTCATTGTTCTACTAATTTTAGCTGGAGTCTCACTAAATGCAATAATTGGAGAAAATGGAATAATTACTAGGGCGCAAGAAGCAAAGATGAAGAGTATTCTTGCTCAATTAGAAGAATTTTTTGGAGAAAAATATATTGAATCTTTTGATAAAGAAGGAGCAAATGACCTTTCAAAAATAGAATTAATTCAAAAATATTATGGAGAATACTTTTATTTGCCGAAAGACTATGGAATAGGAAGTCTAAGTTATGTAGTAAATAATGAGGGAAAAGCTCTATATATTATAAAAAAGTCAGGTTTGCCTAAAGAATTACAAGAGATTATGCAAGGTGGAGATGATAATGGAAAAACATACGTAGATTTTCAAACTTTAAATGATGTATATGGAATAACGAGTGACTTAAAAGTCTATTATTCACAATATGAAGGTTCAGAATTACTTGCTCTTTCAAATATAGAATTAGACAATGATGATGGAGAAAGAAAAATATTTGAAATTTCTGAATCAGATGGATATTATGATGCTTTAAAAAAGTATGATAAAAATGGAGATGATATACTATCAGCGGAAGAAGTAAAGTCAGTAAGAGAGTTAACGATTGGAGAAGATTCAACTATAACGTCATTGGAGCAATTATATAATTTAATAGCTTTAGAAAAATTAACTATAGAAAACAAGAACTTAACTGATTTACAAGGAATTCAAAATTGTTCATATTTATATTATATATTTTTTAAAAATAGCGTAATAGAAGACTATTCTGCTATGAGCAATATTGGAAAGAGATTAAAATATTTATATTTTTACTGTATAAATGATAATGAATTAAACAAAATTTGTGATGGAATACAGTTTGCCAAATATACTTCACTTGAAAATTTTGCTGTTACAGGAAACAAATATTATATTGATACTAATGAATATAAACGTGGGCCAGAATATGACGGTGTTCAATCGGGAAAAAGTGATAAATATATAACAACTTTAAGTCCATTAGTAAAATTATCTAGTGAAACTAAAAAGGCAATTAAATATATGTTTATAAATAATAATTCAATTATAGATGAAGATTTGAATTATATAAGTGATTTTACAAATATTGTACTCTTAAGAGCAGAGTATAATTCAATAAAATCTTTATCACGGTTTAGAAAATATGAGTGAACTTAAGTATTTGTATGCATGTAATAATTTGTTAGGAAAAGATTTGATGGAGGATGGAACAAATGATTGTTTGTCGAGTTTATCAAATAAAATTGAATTATATTATGTTAATTTAAGAGATAATCTAGATTTAAAGTGGGTAAAATATTTTGAAAATAATAAAAAAATTCGATATCTTTATTTAAAAGGATGTAATCCACTTATGAATGTTAATGATATTAGTGAGATTATAATATTATGTGATGGACATTATGATTTACCTTGTAAGTTTTTAAATGGCACGACATATTATTGGGGTGATTACTTCACAAAAAGTAATCCTACAACTGAAAAGCCATTACTTACAGCAGACTTATTAAAAAGTGATTTAACAAATAATAAAACTATTACTCATTTGAATTTATACAATTGTTTTACGGGAAATGTAAGTACTGAAATAACAAATGAAGTTTTGAATGAAATATTAAAAACTATGCCACAATTAAAATATGTTAGATTAGATTCAACTAATCTAGCAACGTTAGATTTTTGTGAAATTATACCAAATAAAGATTATGCCTATTGTCCAGATTTAATAGAATTAGATTTAAGAGATACTTATGTGACTGATGTATCGAATTTAAATAATATTATTAAAATTTCATCTAAATATTCTGAAGGTCGCAATATGGGAACATTAAGATTTACTGCATCTAAAAATATTGTAAATGGAAAAAAGCAATTGATAAATTTAGATAGTATTCAAAATGTAATAAATGGTTTAACAGGAGGTTGTTATACAAATTGGATTAATGGATGTAATAGTTTAGTGATTTATGATTATGATACACTAAAATTATTAGAGAAATGTACATCTTTAACTAATTTACGAATACAACAATGGGGATTTGGTTCTTACATAAGTGGCTCAATGATTGATTTAACAGGTATTACTGCTTTAAAATCAGTTAGAATAGAAGGCGTAGCTATTCAGTTTAAGTTGCCTTCGACGGTAACATACGGTTACTTTGATATGTGCGTGCCTCCAGTATTTGGAGCGGGTAGTAGTATTAGTAGTTGTATGTTAACTACGGATTATGTTAAAAGTTATATAACTGCAGAAAATTGGAGAGATTTTTTTAAATCTTGTGAGGGTTGTAATAAAATTCAAACATTGCAAATATATAGAGCTACTACTTTTCAACCAGATTATTTTAAAAATGAAAGTGGAGACATTATTTTTACTGGAAAAAGTGTGGGTAAATTAATTTTCCAAGGAGCTATAGATGTTTCGCCTAGAGATGAATTTACAACTTTTACAAATCTTACTGGTTTAAGCGTATTAACAGGTTTAACTAATTTATCTTTTAAGAATTTACATCATATACAAGATTGGACGGAAATAAGTAGGCTAACATGGTTAGATACATTGTCAATAGATTGCTGTCATTTTACTGATACAAATTTATTATCTAGTTTGAGAAGTTTATCTACACTTACTTTGACAAATGGTCAAAATGAATTACTTGATATTCAAGGATTGAGCCAACTTACAGGTCTAGAAAGTTTAACAGTTACAAATACATCAATAAGTTCATGTGTACCTTTAATGAATTTAAAAGAATTAACATATTTAGATTTAAGAAATAATGCAATTGGACAATTTAGTACTAGTGGTGGAAAATCATATAATAACTTAAATATTCTAAAAGATTTGCATGTATCTTCTAATTTAGGAGGACATTTGAATACATTATATTTGCAAGGAAATAATCCTTTGACAGGAATTATTGAAGGTCATGAAATTACAAAGTTAAAGTGGAATAATGGTAATATTTGGTAGTATCAAAAATTTTTAGTTAAAAAATAATCCACGGGTTTTGTTGATTAATTCAACCTACCCGTGGATATTTATTTTGTAGGAATAATAAATCAAAAGCATTTTTTTCTTTTAATTTTTTCATTAAAATAGTATAGACATTTTAGGATAATTGATATAAAATAAAAACGTATGAAAAAATATTTTTAGTAAGGCGTAGGATTATGAAAGAAAAAATAAAAAATTTAAGATATGGATTTATATTATTAATAGTAGCAATTGTTGTAAGTGTTCCATTATGTTGGAAAAATTTTGATTATTATCATGATGATGGAATTCAACATATTGCAAGAGCATTTTTAACAAAGCAAGCCTTAAATAATAAACAAAGTCCAACTATTTTACCACAACTTCAAAATAGTTTTGGATATAGCTGGGATTTATTTTATGGTCCTTTATCAAGTTTTTCAGTTGCTATAGTTGGAATTATTTTTGATAATATTGTTATTGGTTATAAAATAGTTTTATTTTTAGGAATGTTTCTTTCAGGAATTGCAATGTATTGTCTTACTAAAAAAATTACATCTGATAAAAATGTAGGCTTACTTTCTGGAATTTTGTATATGACTATGCCTTATCATTTGACAGATATGTATTTAAGAGGTAGTCTTGGCGAGTTTTTAAGTTTTATATTTATTCCAGTAGTATTTTTAGGTTTATATAATTTATTTCATGAAGAAAAAAAAGATTGGATTCTAGTAATTGGAGCTGTTCGGGCTTATAATAACCCATAATTTAATGACACTTATTTGTGCAATAATTGCTTTAATTTATGTAACAATTAATTTGCCAAAATTAAAAGTAAAAAAGGTAAGAGAAAAACTTTTATTTAATATTGTATTTATTATTTGTATAAGTAGCTTTTTCTGGTTACCAATGTTTATAAATTCAATAAATACAAGATATCAAGTTTATGAACCAGATATGATGGCTACAGCTGAAAGCGTTGGAGAAAGTGGACTAAATTTTAGTCAATTAGTAATTACTAAAAATGATGGTTCTTATGTTTTCGAGTTTGGACCACATATATTAATTATGATTTGCTTTACAATAGCAAGTTTTAGAAGAATTATTCCAGAGATGAAGAAAGAATATATTTTTTTCTTGGTAATTGGAATATTATCAACATTTATGTCAACTAAATATTTTCCATGGAAATATATTGGGGGGAAATTTGCAATTATTCAATTTGCTTGGAGAATGATGGAAATTAGTTGTTTTTGCTTTAGTATAGTTTGCGCAATAAATTTAGGAATTATAATTAAAAATTTTAAATTTATGGATGGAGTTGTTTTAGGAACAATAGCTGTTTTATATGTTGTTGCTTTAAAGGGATTTATTCCAGTAACTGAAGAAACTTTAACAAATCCAAAAGATATTGATTATGAGTTTACGACAGGAAGAAATACTGATTGTATGACAGGTCTTGGAAAAAATGAATATTTGCCATATAAAGCTTATAATAATTATTTTTATGTTGCTACAAGAGAAAAAGAAATTTTACCAATTCAAGGAAGCGCAAATATAGAAGATTTTAAGAAAAATGGAAATGAAATGACAGCTAAAATTGAGATTTTAGAGGATAAAACAATTCTTGAACTTCCATATATCTATTACTCTGGATATACTGTAAGTCTTGATGGAAGTGAAATTAATAGTTTTGAAGATAGTAATGGATTTTTGGCAATTGGTTTAAATGAATTGTCTAGTTCTGATTTAAAAGTCGAATATACAGGAACAACAGCAATGAAGATTTCAAAAGTATTTTCAATATTTAGTTTATTTATATATATTGGATATGTATTGCTTTTACATTTCCCTAAATTTGCAAAAAAAGAAAAAAGTGTTGAAAAATAGCCAGATTTACGATATAATATTTTAGATATTATTAAAATTAAAAGAAAGAGGAATGTAATGAAACCAGTTGTTGCGATAGTTGGAAGACCAAATGTCGGTAAATCAAGATTTTTCAACTATGTAGTTGGAGAAAGAATTTCAATAGTAGAAGATACGCCAGGAGTTACAAGAGATAGAGTATATGCTGATGCAGAATGGCGTGGAAGAACTTTTACATTAATAGATACAGGTGGAATTGAAAAAGGTTTAGAAGATGAAATTTCTAAAGGAATGAGAGAACAAGCTGAAATTGCAATAGGAGTTGCTGATGTAATTTTATTTATGGTTGATATTAAACAAGGTGTGACTAGTGATGATAGAGAAATTGCCGTAATGCTTAGAAAATCTAAAAAGCCAATTGTTTTAGTTTGTAATAAAGCAGATAAATTTGGTAATACTCCACTTGATATATATGAGTTTTATAATTTAGGGCTTGGAGAACCGATAGCGATTTCTGCTAGCAATGCTTTAGGAATAGGAGATTGCTTAGATAAATTATTTGAAAATTTCCCAGAAGAAAGTGAAAAAGAAGTAGAAGATGACAGAATAAAAGTAGCTATAATTGGAAAACCAAATGCTGGAAAATCTTCTTTATTAAATAGAATATTAGGTGAAAATCGTTCTATTGTAAGTGACATTGCTGGAACTACTAGAGATGCAATAGATTCTGAATTTGAAAATGAACATGGAAAATATGTTTTTATTGATACTGCTGGAATTAGAAAAAAAGCAAAGGTAAATGAAAGCATTGAAAAATTTAGTATAATGAGAACTTTGCTTGCTATTGAAAGAGCTGATGTTGCAATAGTTATGATAGATGCTAAAGACGGAGTTACAGACCAAGATGCCAAAATTCTTGGAGAAGCTCATGAAGCTGGAAAAGGAATTATTATTGCTGTCAATAAATGGGATGAGGTTGAAAAAGAAACTGGAACTTTAGAGAAATATAAAAAAGATATTTACAATAAATTAAGTTATGCAAGTTATGCGCCAGTTATATTCATTTCTGCTAAGACTGGACAAAGAGTTAAAAATCTTTTTGAAATGATAAATAATGTTGCTAGTCAAAATTCATTAAGAATTTCAACATCTGTTGTAAATGAAGTTATAAATGAAGCAATTTCAGTTGTTCAGCCACCATCTGATAAAGGAAAAAGATTAAAAATCTTTTATGGAACTCAAGCTTCTACAAAGCCACCAACATTTGTTATTTTTTGCAATAACAGAAATTTATTCCATTTTTCATATCAAAGGTATTTAATAAATTGTTTTAGAGAAAATTTTGGATTAGAAGGAACACCAGTTAGACTAATAATTAGAGAAAAAGGTGATAAATAGAAAGAGAGGTAACTGTTAAATGGGAATTTATATTGCTGTTTTAGCCATTGGATATTTAATTGGAAGTGTCAATTTTTCAGTTATTTTAAGTAGAAAAATGGCTGGTTTTGATTTGAGAGAAAAGGGAAGTAAAAATGCTGGAACAACCAATATGTTAAGAACTGTTGGAAAAAAAGGAGCTTTATTTGTTTTAATTTTAGATATTTTAAAAGGGGTTGTGGCAGTTTTACTTGCTAAACTTATTTCAAATTGGTCTGATGTAAATCAAGCAATTTGTTGCCAAATTGCTGCATTTGGAGTCGTATTTGGTCATACATTTCCAATTTTCTTTGAATTTAGGGGTGGAAAAGGTGTTGCTACAAGTATCGGTGTATTAATTGTTTTAAATTGGCAAATCGGACTTATTTGTTTAGTTTATGGAATTTTAATGATAGTTTTGACAAGAATGGTTTCACTAGGCTCAATTACAGCAGCAATTTTATTTCCAGTATTAACTGTTTTTATTAGAAATCATTATATTGCTACTGGTTTCAATTATATAGTTTTTGGAGTAATTATGGCTTGCTTTGTTTTATTTAATCATAGAGCAAATATTAAAAGATTGAATGAAGGAACTGAAAACAGAATCAGTTTTAAAAAATAAAAATTAATAAGGAGGGCAAATGAGAAAGATAGCAATTGTAGGAAGTGGAAGCTGGGGTTCAGCTTTGGCAATTTATTTAGGGAACAAAGGTGAAAACGTAGTAGTATGGTCTTTTTCACAAGAAGAAAAGGACTTGATTAATAATGAACATAGATGTATGTTTTTAAAAGATAGCGTTATTCCTGAAAGTGTAATAGCTACTAATAATATAGAAGAAGCAATTGATGGTGCAGAGTTAATTTTGCATGTTACACCATCAAAATTTGTTAGAGAAACAATTAAGAAATATAAAGATTTTGTAAAAAAAGAACAAATAATTTTAATGTGTTCAAAGGGATTTGAATCAGAGACTTTAAAGACTTTAGATGAAATTATAGAGGAAGAATTACCTGGAGTTAGATATGGAATTTTATCAGGTCCAAGTCATGCTGAAGAAGTTTCAATTGGAATTCCGACTGCTCTTGTTATAGCTTCAGATAATGAGGATGTTAAAAAAATTGTAATTGATAATTTTAAGAGCAATACTTTAAGAATTTACTCTTCTTCAGATGTAAAAGGAGTTGAGCTTGGAGGAGCTTTAAAAAATATAATTGCTTTTTGCGCTGGAATTTCAGTTGGTTTAGAGCTTGGAGACAATACTTTTGCTGCTCTTGCTACTCGTGGTTTAGTTGAAATTGTAAGGCTTGGAAATGTTATGGGGGCTAAAACTGAAACATTTTATGGCTTAAGTGGACTTGGTGATTTAATTGTCACTTGTAGTAGTGAGCATAGTAGGAATAGAAAAGCTGGTAAAATGATAGGTCAAGGTTATTCAATAGAGGAAGCTCGTAAAGAAATAGGAATGGTTATTGAAAGTGTTGATAATATTGATGTTGCATATCAACTTTCAAAAAAATATAATGTTGAAATGCCAATAGTTGAAAGTGTTTATAATGTTTTATATAATAATTTAGCTCCTAAAGAAGCAGTTGATATGTTGATGACAAGAGAGCCAAAAGAAGAATAATATTAAAAAAATCTCCAAAATTTCTGGAGATTTTTTTAATATGGATATCTTTCTAAAAGATATCTTATAATTTTATCTAAATTTAATTCAGTTATATTAATAAAAATATTCTTATCTATTGAAATCCAAATTCCAATTTTATATTTGTCATTATTATCAATTATTGCTGAAATTAAATCAATCATATCTATTGGATTTCCAAAAGATTTTTCAAATTTCATTTCTTTTAACTCAAAATTACTATTATAAAATTTACTTAAAAATTCGTTAAGAATATCTTTATTTTCAGCAAATAAATTTAATTCATACATATTTATTCCTTTCAATTTCTATAAATTTTAGCTATATATAATTTATGTATATTTTTATAAAATATGGAAAATATAAGTATATGAAAACGAGAATATTGTATATAATTTTTATAATGTGTGTGGCTTTATGGGCGCTTTCGGGTTGTAGTGACAAAGGAGAAAATCTTGAAGAAGAAAAAGGCCTTAGTGAGATAAGATTTATTGAAAATCAATGTATTACAATTTTTAATAAATATTTTTCAAATGAATATATTTCAGAAAATGGAGATATTGACTGGAATTTAATAAATGAAGATTTTGATGTTGCTAGAAATTCTATAGATATTATTTTAATTGATTTTGCTGGAATCCAAATTCCTAGTAAGAGTATTGTAGAGCTTGAAAATTGTTTTAATGATGTTGAAGAGTTTTTAAGTAATCAAGACATAAATAGATTTGTTAAGAGAATTTGTGATATCTATAATCTTGTTTCATATTCTATATTAAATAATATGTCTGAAAGCGAAGAAATTAAACTGGAAAAGAAAGCAAAAAGTGATTTGTTATATGTAGGGTATTATATAATGACAGAAAATAAAGAATTTGCTTTAAGTAATCTTGATGTATTTCAAGACAATTTTACAAAATTAAGTTCAACTAGAAATTATGTAGAAAATAACTCATATAAAATTAATAAAGTTTTTATAAATATTCAAAATTTAGAGACTGAAATTAATGATGAAAATTTTGAAAGAAGTATAGAAAGTTTATCTAAAATTTTAGAAATTTTTTGATAAAAAAACGTAAAAACCTTGATAATAAATGAATATAAGATACAGTCCACATAACTGGTTTGCAAAGCCACATTATGTGGTCTTTTTTTATGACGAAAATGCGAAAAAACGTTTAGATTATAAAAATTAATAGCATACGTAAGGACACTAATATTATGTTATGACGAATGACAAAAATGGCTTGAAATCAATACTTTCAGAAATATGTAATTTTTGAAAAAAGTAAAAAATCGAGCAAAATTGGTAAAATTTATTAAAAAATAAAAAGTTAAAAAGGTTTAAAAACAAGTTAACATAACGCTTTATTTTCTTAAAAAATTATGTTATACTCCCTTTTATACACAAAAAAGTGTACTATAAATGATTACTAGAGGGAGGTGAAAAAAGTTGCACAAAAGATGGCAAAAAAAATAAAAATCGAAAGGGGAATTTATAATGATAACAATTCAAAATCCTGAAAAATATATAGCAGGGTTATACACAAGATTATCAAATGAAAAAATCGAGGCTGGAAACAGTGAAGTTTTAATTGAGAATGAAGACGAAAGAGAAAGTGGTAGTATTAGTACACAAAAGGCATTTTTAAATTCTTTTTGCAAAGAAAATAATATTAAAATCTTTGACACTTATGTTGATGATGGTGTTTCAGGTGCAACATTTGATAGACCAGACTTTAACAGGCTTATTCACGATATCGAAAGAAAAAAACTAAATTTAGTTTTAGTTAAAGATTTATCACGTTTTGGAAGACTTTCAAGTAAAATTTCATATTATTTAGAAGAATTTTTTATTGAAAAAGGTGTTAGATTCATTGCTATTTCAGATGATATTGATACTGGTCACATTGAAACTTCTGACGAAATGGTGCAATTTAAGTCATTCTTTAATGAATGGTATGTTAGGGATACTTCAAGAAAAGTTAGAAACGGTAAAAGAATTAGAGCAAGAGAAGGAAAAGTTATGACTACATATCCTACTTATGGATATAAAAAAGATCCAAAAGATTATAATCATTATGTTATAGATTGGGAAGTTGCTCCAATAGTTCAACGAATTTTTGAACTTGCCAAAAGTGGAAAAACAGCAACTCAAATTGCAAATATGATGACTTTAGAGAAAGTCCTTTTGCCATCTGAAATAGTTGGAAATACTCATACAAGAAGTGATGCAATAAGGAGAGGTTGGAATAGAAATACTGTTAATAGAATTTTGCAAAATGTTACATATCTTGGATGGGTTTCAAATGGAAATACTAAAAAGGTTAACTACAAAAGTAAGAAAACAATGGTTATGCCAAAAGAAAATAGAATTGTAGTTAAAAATATGCATACACCGATAATTGATGTAGAAACTTTTGAAACTGTTCAAGCAATGTTAGAGACTCGTAGAGGAGTTAGAGTTAAAAATTATGATTGGCTTTTAAAAGGAATAATCTATTGTAGAGAATGCGGAAAGAAAATGAGTTTAGTTCCACAAAAAAGACCTGATGGAAGAACTTTATTTTATTTTAGGTGTAATACTTATGCATCAAATCCTTCATTTCATTTATGTACACCACATAGCAGTAATTTAGAAAAGACTACTGATTGTGTTCTTAAAATGATAAAAGAGAAATGTAAGGAAGTTTTAGATGAAGACAAGTTTATCAAAATTGCTCAAAATAAAGAAGCTCTTGATATGAAAAATGAGATTTTAATTTCAGAGAAAAACATTTTAGAAATTAACAATAAAATTGATGAGCTTTACAGTGAAAAATTTAAGAGAATGTTTGATGATGGAGACTTTCAGAGAATTTATATTAATTTGAAAGAGCAAAGGGCTAAAAGTGAGGAGAGAATTGAAAAATTAAAGAAGAAAATTGGAAAACAAGAGTCAGCAGATGAAATTAAAAAGGTTATTAGACAGTTTTATAATAACAAACAAATTACGAGATATGATTTAATTTCACTTGTAGACAGAGTTGAGATTACTGAAGATAAAAAGATTTCTATACATTATAAATATAATTTGTTAAATCAAGAAATATCTACTAACCTTGAAGATGCTGTGTAAAAGCTTAAAAGCTCTAAAAAGAGCTTTTAACGCTTTGCTTTATAACTTCCACATACAGTTTCAGTTGCTCCACCAGAATCACAGTTTTCACAAGGCTTTACTAAAATATTTGTTAATAGACATTCTTTGGTAGCTCTTCCATTATAAAGACAACTTGAAACAGTACAATTTATTTTTTGATGTTCATCCATTTTGACTACTTCCTTTCTTATTTAAGATGATATTAGTGTTTGTAAATTAATAAAAATTATTCTTTAAAAAACTTGACATATATAGTATAATTAATCTATTAAAAGGAGAAAATAAATGGTAACAATAAATATTTTGTGTGTAGGAAAAATAAAAGAAACGTTTTTTAAAGATGCGATAGAGGAGTATTCAAAAAGGCTTTCAAAATATTGTAATTTGAATATAATTGAAGTTAATGATTCAAAAGTTCCTGATAAGTTAAATGATAATATTGCAAAAAATATTAAAGATGAAGAAGCTTTGAGAATGTTAAATCAGTTAAAAAAAGATACATATTTAATTTGTCTTGACTTAAATGGAAAAGAATATAGTTCAATAGAATTTTCAGATAAAATTTCAAAGCTTACAGCTTATGGGGAAAGTAATATTACATTTGTAATTGGGGGAACACTTGGAATAGGAGAAGAAATTTTAAATTTAGCAAAAGAAAAAATTTGCTTTTCAAAAATGACATTTCCTCATCAACTAATTAGAATATTTTTATTAGAACAACTTTTTAGAGGATTTAAAATTGCAAATGGAGAAATATATCATAGATAAAAAAATACCACCGAAAAATTTCGGTGATATTTTTTTATTCATCCCAATTGTGATATACTTCTAGAACGTCATCTAGGTCTTCTAGGTTATCAATTAATCTTTGCATTTTTTCAGCAGACTGTTCGTCTAGTGATATGTAATTATTTGGAACCATTTGAATACCAGCTTCTAAAAATGTGATTCCTTTAGAACTTAAACTTTCAGTTACATCTGAAAAGCTTTGTGGAGTTGTTTTAATTTCATAAACTTCATCTTCTGAAGAAAAATCTTCAGCTCCGCTATCTAAAGCTTCCATCATTAGCTCATCTTCTGATAATGGGCAACCTTCTTTTTCAATTACAATTACACCTTTTTGTTCAAACATATAAGAAACGCAACCTGTTGTTCCTAAGTTTCCACCAGCTTTGTCAAATACGTGTCTAACATCAGCAGCAGTTCTATTTTTATTATCTGTACTAGCTTTAACAATAACTGCAACTCCGTTTGTTCCATAGCCTTCATAAGTCATGTCTTCGTAATTATTAGCATTTCCTTCTCCAGCAGCTTTTTTAATAGCATTGTTTATAGTATCATTAGGCATATTATTTGCCTTGCATTTAGAAATAATATCTTTTAATTTAGAGTTTCCAGCCGGGTCAGGTCCACCTTGAGCAACGGCTACTTTAATTTCTCTACCTAATTTTGTAAAAATTTTTCCTCTTGCAGCATCAGCTTTACCTTTTTTTGCTGCGATATTGTGCCATTTTGAATGTCCTGACATAATATTTCCTCCTTTAATTAAAATTTAGACTTTACAATTATAGCATAAAAACTTTAATTTGGGTAGTATAATTTTGATTTTTTTACCAAAAATAATGAAAATATTGTTTTTGGGGAGGAAATTTTTTATGCAATTTAGAACAGATATGGCTGATGAAAGGCGTGATTTATACAGAAAAGCAAATAAATTAGAAGATGAAGTTGCAGGTTTAGAAAGTGAAGAAGAACAAAAAGAAGGAGCAAAAATTACAAGAGTTAGAATTTTAAATGATGCTGGAGAGCAAGCATTAAATAAAAAAAAGGGAACATATATTACAATTGATTTAAAGAAAGTTTCTAATTTAAAAGATGAAGAAAAAGAAAAAATTGAAGATATTATAGCAGAAGAAATTTCAAATTTATCAAATAAGTATTTGAAATCTTCAGAAGATGAAGCTTTGGTTATTGGGCTTGGAAATAATGATTTAGTTTGTGATAGTTTAGGTTCTAAAGTTATCGAAAATATTGAAGTTACAAGGCATATTAAAAAATATTATCCTCAATATTTGAAAGATGGAGCAAGAGGAATAAGTAGTTTTGCACCGAGTGTTATGGGAAAAACTGGAATAGAAACTTTGGAAATTGTTCAGGGTATAGTAAGTAAAGTTAATCCTAAACTTATAATTGCTATAGATAGTTTGGCTTCTAGAAGTATTGAAAGGGTTAATAAGTCAGTTCAAATTTCAGATACTGGAATTATTCCAGGAGGTGGAGTAGGAAACCAAAGACTAGGAATAA
Organism: uncultured Clostridia bacterium; assembly: GCA_947625415.1. Classification (GTDB taxonomy): domain Bacteria; phylum Bacillota; class Clostridia; order TANB77; family CAG-508; genus Scatovivens. The sequence continues at coordinate 1,896 of CANQOG010000034.1, read as the reverse complement.
CTTATGAAAATCTTGGAGTTCCTGTTATTTCGATTGGAGTTCCAACTTGTGTAGAAACGGCTGTTATTGTTAATGATTCTTTAAGTCTGTTCATTGAAAAATTGCAAAATCAAGCAAAGTCTAATAGTTATTTGAATGAATTAAAAGAAGAAGATAATTATGATGAGATTAAAGAAGCTTTAAATCCTTATAATTATAATTTAGTTGTAACTCCAAAAGAAGTTGATGAATTAACAGAGGATTTATCAAAGCTTATTGCAAATGGAATTAATTTTGCTTTATAAATTTAATAGTAAATAAGCACGTTTTAAGAAAATTTCGAGTATTATATTTGTAGAATTATTTTAGACGGAAGGGATAGAATGAAATCAGTATGTTTGAAAACAAACAATGACGAAATAATTTCATATATATTAAAAAGACTTGAAAATGAGTTTGACGAAGTTGTGATTTCAACAAATAAATTTAAAATATATAAAAATATAATTGTTCATTATACTGGCCAAAATGAAAAAAAGTTTTTAGTAAATTTTTCAGGAGTTTTGGCAAATATGATAGGAGTTTTTTATGAGAATAGAATATTAGGTAAAATGATAGATGAAAATTACTGTTATTTTGATGATTTTGAAAAAAATATAATTTTAAAAATTTGTGAAAAGATTATAGAATTTCAGGAATCAAGTTTCAAATATAATGAAGAGATTTTAAAAGGGTTAGTTTATGAATATTTTTTGGAAGGAAATAAATATATGATTTTAGATGGCTTCATAAACTTTAGAGTGAAGCCATATTTAGAGGTTTTAGATTATGTCGTTGATACTTCTGTTACAAATTTTGTATTAGGATTGCAATAAAATTTCCTATATGATAAAATTTAATAAAATTTTATTTTGGAGGAAATAAGTGTCAACATTTGTATTAAAATTTATAGCTGTAATTTTTATGTTTGTGGATCATGTAAAATATGCATTTCCTAGTTGTTACAATAATTTTACTCTCTACTTTGGAAGAATTGCATTTCCACTTTTCGCATTTTGCTCTGTTCAAGCATATTCTCATACAAGTAATATTTCAAAATATATTAAAAGACTTTTAATAGCTGGGGTTATTTCTGAAATTCCGTTTTTATTATTTTATCGACTTCCAACTATTGATAGTTATGGATTAAACATAGAATTTACACTTGCTTTAGGACTTTTAGCAATATTTAGCTTTGAAAAAGTTGAAGGCAAGTTGAAAAAATGGCTTATAGTTATAGGAATTTGTATTTTAGCTCAAGTTACTCATGTTGACTATCAAATTTTTGGAATATTAATGATATTTTCATTTTATATATTTAAAGATAGTAAATTTAAAACATTTTTAGCAAGTAGTTTGGTTGTTTCTGGTAAATATATATATAGGATTTTAGTTTATGGAAAAACTAGTCCTATAGAATATTATATTTTTAATTGGATTTGTACAATGATTCCATTATTTATTGTTTTGTTTTATAATGGTAAGAAAGGACCAAGTTTAAAATGGTTTTTCTACATCTTTTATCCATTACATTTATTATTATTATATTTATTTTCACCATATACGTTTAATTTATTAAATTTGTAAAAGTAAAAAGAACAAGTATTTAGTTTTGTACTTGTTCTTTTCATTTTATAATTTTTTCTTTAGTAAAATGATTAAAAGAATATTTAGAAAATCATTCTAACGCTTATAAAAATAATCGCAAAATAATAAAGTCACAGTTATTGTCCTACTAATTTTAGCTGGAGTCTCACTAAATGCGATAATAGGAGAAAATGGGATAATAACAAATGCGTTGGATTCAAAAGAATTGTCAGAAGAAACAAAAAGAAGAGAAGAGCTAGAAATAATGATAGCAGGTTATGCATCAGATAT
>CANQOG010000033.1 GCA_947625415.1 uncultured Clostridia bacterium | reverse complement strand
GTAAAAATATTCTATCAAATCGGTATCTCTTATTCAATTTTTTTCTTAAATTTCCCTACTAAAAGTTTATACTAACCATTCTCCATTTCGCTTTTTTAATTTTATGCATAAACATAACTTTAACTTCTTATTAAAAAATATTTTTTTTAAAAATTTTAAAACTACTGCAGATACAAATCTAATTTTATAAAATCATCTCTCGCTTCAGTACTCATTGAAAAGAAGCTCAACCATTAATCTTTTGATTTATATCCGTTACTATTTTTTTAGAGTCCAATTTTTTAAATTAAATAGCATTCTTGGATACACAAAAAATCCATTCTCAATATAAGACTTTAATCCGTTTACATTCCAAGAAACTAATTTCATTATTTGTTTTCCTATCTTTTACTAAAAATTATAAATTTATTATAATTAATAATATATACAATAGATAAGTTAAAAAGAATTTTTTGGAAAATTTTTTCTTAATTTGTTTAAAATAGCTTCTATTATTTTTTTCGGCCCAGGTTTTACATATTCATAATAACCAAGATATTGTATTAATTTCTTCTCTTCACACTCATATACCATTATGTCTGTTGCATTTATTATATTACATTTAATATTTAGAACAGACCTTTTATATTTTTTAGCAATTATTGGATAAACTGTTTTTTTCAGGTTATCATCATAATATTCATCGTTACTTTTAAAAAGAATATAGATTACATCTATTAAATACTTTGTTCTATAGTATTTTGGATTATAGCCTAAATACTTTAATTCATCTTTTATCGCTTTTATTACTATAGCATCATTATACATATTATTATCCTCCAAATATTATTTATAAGTTAGATAGATACATAATACTTCACAGGGTGCAATATATAACAAATTTTTTAAATAATATTAACTTTTTATTCAATATGATAGTTTTTTATATTTCTGATGTAATAAATTATTGAACGAAAATTTAAGTACTTGTCAACGTTTTTATAGTATTTTTGTCTTTATATTTAGTTAGTTTACAATAAAATCTATACTAATAGCCGATACTTTAACAAAGTTTTCTCTTTTGATATTTGAAATCATATCCGTATCAATAAAAATATTTAATTTAACTTTAATTTTCTATTTTTTCATTTTCTCCTCTTTAACTATAAATATGCATTTATAAAAAATTTATCTTTTTTATTCTAATTAATTTTTTTATGCTATTATTTTAACATTGTCAGATTATGGCAATGTCATTGGGCTTATTATACTAAATGTAAGAAATGAGTTCAATGAAAAATAGGAAAGTGATTGTGAAAAACATCAACTAAATTGGAATCTAACTAAAGGAGGAAAACATTATGCCCAAAAGCAAATTGTTTCTTGTGGCAGTCATAGTATTTGCCACAATATTCACATTTGTCTTTTCGACAACGGCTATGGCAACTACTGAATTAGCTGCCAATACCATCAGCGTTTTTTCAACGTCCGACACAATTGACAACACTTTTACGATGGGAAGTACTCATCGTGGTGCTGACCGGTCATATTCCACAAATAAGCTGTATGTAAGAGCAATCATAACTGACACAAATGGCAATCCTGTAGATAATGACGTAATTATTTCCTTAAATGATTATAATGGGAATACTGCAATGTGGAAAGTCTCCGCAAATGGAGAAGTTCATGGCATGACCTTTAATGGTCTTACTCCTAATCACATCTACTATTTCTATTACACCCGTATGGGAACTGCTCGAGACCTTAAAGTTCGTATGATTATAACACCAGTAAGCTAAAACACTCAAAATCACTTTCCTATTTAATAAGGGAGCATTGCTGCTAAGCTATGCTCCCTTTATAAATTCAATATTTGTATCTTTATCTTCATCATATTTTATATATAAGTTTAAATAATCTTCTAAAATATATTTTCCATAATCAAAAACTATATGCACATTATTTCCTTCTGTAATAATTTCAGATATATTATATATATGGTTTTTATTATCTGTTAATATTAGACTATTATAGTCACTAATAATCATTTTATCAAAAGGCTTTATAAAATTAATATCAATAACAAAATTAGTTTTATTTACATTATTTGAAGCAATCAATATATTGCTATCATAATTCATTTCATAGTTTATCTGCTTTTTACTAACCATCTTATTACTTAAGTCTATATTAAATTGCCAGTTACCAATCACCGTTTCTTTTTCTTCCTTTGTATAAATATCTAATTTTAATATATCCAATCTCAGAAATTCTAAATTACTTTTCTTACTAAATCTTAATAAAATCGAATCATGATATACTCCTTTGCTATCTCTAATAGTATCCATAGTTGTTTCAAAATAACTGATATAATCATTATCATAAAACTCTTTTTCATTTTCACTATTATGAATAGTAATATAATCATCTTCATCAAGCATTTTAAGTTCATTTATAGCTATATTAGATATTTCATTTTCAAACTTATTAAGTTTCACTTGAAATGAAATATCCATTATGTTATTATCAACAACTAAACTATCTATCTTTATTCCAACATCATTATCATAAACGAAACCCGTTTCTACATCTTGAACATCTCCATTTTCTATTGCTGATTTAATTCCAGGTGTAGAATTAATAAAAATATGCTTAAAGAAATTAACAATATCTTTGGCAAAAACTACTCCTGTAGACATTATAGCTAAAGACAAAATTATAATTGCAATTCTTTTTAAGTTATGGAAAATTGATTTTGGTGTAGAATTTATTTTACACATAGCATCATTTATAGCTTTGTTTACATAAACAGGAACATTTATGTCATTTTTAGTAAACTCAAAAATCTCTTCCTCAACATTATCACTACGCCTATTTTTCATACTCTACACCTCCTTCTAATAAATTATAAATCTTTTCTTTTCCTCTACGTAGCCTACTCTTTATCGTATTGGGGCTTTCCTTTAATATTTTTGATATTTCTGTTGTATCATATCCTGCATAAAAATATAAAACAAATACTATCTTTTCTTCATCATTTAGATTTGTAATTAACTTTTCAAAATCCATTTTATTTTCAATATTGTCTAAAGGATTTGTATCTTTTTCTCCTTGTATATAACTAATTTTTTCCATTTTCTTTATTAATTTTAATTGCTTTTGATTTCTCTTGTAAATTCTATTGCATTCATTAATCAATATCTTAATAACCCATGTTTGAAAAAACTCTATTTGTTTTAATTTCTTCAAACCCTTATAAGCTCTATAGACAGTTTCATTTATGGCTTCATATATGTCATCTTCATTATCCAATCTTGTCCTAGCAACTCTATATAATATACTTTTTATACAATCAATCAATTCTTTATAAGCAATATCATCACCATTTTTGGCTTTAGTAATTAACTCTTCCATTCATTTTCCCTTTCTATTTGTTAGTGTATAAAAAAATATATGGTCTCCCATATATTCATTAATCTCTATTTAAATAATCTTTTAAAATATAATTTGGATTGACTTTTAATGCATTGCATAATTTTACAAATGTATATAAATTAGGAGTTGCCTTCTCCCTTTCAATATTTGAAACAGTATCTACTGATATATTTGCTAATTCAGCTAATTCTTCTTGTTTTATTTGACAGTCTATTTTTCTTAAATTTCTTAATTTAGTAGATATATATTTTTTAAAATTTTCTTCATCTTGGTTTTTAAGCATCTAATTTTATACCTCCATATATTTATCGAAAAAAGTATATCAGTATATCTCTCCGTTTTACACCGATACAAATACGAATTTATAAACTTTATTTTTATAAAAAATTATTTTGATAATCTTATCTTATGATAAAATTTTTTAATTTTATAATTATAGAAATACAACAAAAAAGATACTTAAAGATTAATCTAAAAGTATCTTTCTTGATAATTATTTTCTTAAACCTAATTTTTGAACTAAATCTCTGTGTCTATTAATATCTTTTTTAGATAAATAGTTTAATAGGTTTCTTCTTTTACCTACCATTTTTAACATTCCACGTCTTGAGTGATTGTCTTTTGGATGTACTTTTAAGTGTTCTGTTAATTCTTTAATTCTTTCTGTTAAAAGAGCTACTTGAACTTCTGGTGAACCAGTATCTTTTTCATCTCTTTTAAATTCATTAATAATTTCTGTTTTTCTTTCCTTTGTCATTACTTTTTCCTCCTATTATTTTTATTTGCCATAAACTGAGTTTTAAGTAGGTTTTTTTCTTAAACTAAGTATATGGTATTTCTTAAGCGTAATTTATTATACACCAAAAGTACTAAAAAATCAAGAACTTTTGTTAAAAATACTACTTTTTATTTTTGTTGTGTTGCATAATACCAAACTGCAGCAATTATAACTAAAGCAACAACTATCATAACTATCCAAATCCAAGCATTTCTAGTCATTCCATTTCTACCAGTATCAGTTGTTCCTTCAATCTCACCTGAGGCAAAATTTCCAGTTGTTCCTGCTACAGCTCTGTTTTCAGTTTTTTCTCCATTACTTTCTGTATCTTCTACTCCTCTTCCTAAATCATTCATTCCATCATTTACTGTATTTCCCATTTCTCTTACACCATCACTCATTCTTTGACCTGCTTCATCTAAACTACTTCTATCTACTAAATCATCCATACTTCTTTCAGTTTTATTCATTGAACTTGAAATTTCATTTCCAAGTTTTGTAGTTGAATTAGATTCTGCAAATCCTACTGTTGTAAGTGCTAAGATAAATAGTACAGCTACACATAATGTTAAAAATATTTTCTTAGCCATGATTTCCTCCTATAAATAAAAATAGGATGCCTTTTTACATCCTATCGTTATTATTTATAAATACAAAAATTATATCCTTGAAAAATTTTCAAAATTATTTTACTAAAATCGTGTTAAAATTAGTATAGTTAACCATTCCAAGTTTTCTATTTTGCGCTCTTTTAACAAACTTTAACTTGCAATAATCAACTGGAACAACTGATGAATTTGCACCTTTACTATTTTCTTTAGCAAGCTTAGCTACTTCAAAAATAACATCTTCTGGAATATCTTCTTGTCCATTAGTCTTTAAAATTACATGACTTCCATGAATTTTTTGAGTGTGAAACCATAAATCTTCGCGGGAACTTAATGTAAAGGTTAAATAGTCATTTTGACTATTATTTTTTCCAATATATACTTTATAACCTTTTATATCAAGTTCTTGAATTTGAATTTGTTCTTTTGGCTTATTTTTGCTACTTTTTGAAACATTTTTATTACCAAAATTTTCAGAAATTTCATTATAAATTTGTGAAATTTCTTCCATAGTTCTAGCATTTTCTAAAGAGTAAATTATACTTTCAATATAATCTATCTCTTTTTCTGTATCTTTTTTCTGAATAGATACTATTTCTAAAGTATTTTTAAGCTTATTGTATTTCTTATAAAATTTTTCAACATTTTTACTTACACTATATTTTGTATCTAATTTAATTTTTATATTCTCATTTGTATAATAATTTAAAACTTCAACTTCTGGAAGATTTTGCTCACCATTAAATCTATATAAATTAGCAGTCAAAAGTTCCCCATAAAGTCGATATTTATCCATATTATCACATTCCTTAAGCTTTTGATTTATATTTTCTAACTTTTTATAAACTTTTCTCAAAGAACCACTTATTATTTTTAAAAGATTATTTTTACTATTATTAAATAAATTCTTTTGTTCTTTTTCAAAATAAAAATCATCTAAAAAATTATTGATTTCTAAATTATTTTCAGTTTTGTCAGAATTTACTAAAGTATAGTCTTTTCCAATTCTATCTGGTTTTACATGATTTATCTCAAAATTGTCAATCAATCTCTTAAAATAATTATATAAATTTTCTAAATCATCTAAAGTAAAATTATTATCATCTATTTTTAAAACTTCCAAAGCTTTTAAAACTAAATTTTTGCTAAATCCTATAAAAATATCTGGAAGCTTACTTGATAAAGTTTCTTCTTGATTATCATTAACAAGTTCAAAAAAGTCTGAAGAGGTTTCTAACTCAATAAAACTTGACTTTAAAATAGGAGTAAATATAAAAGGTGAAGCTGGAAGTCTAAGTCTTTTATCATCTTCAAAATGTTTTAGACAATCTATAATTACATTACTATCATTTGTTAAAACAATATTACTTTGCCTACTCATTATTTCAATATATAATCTTCTTTTAACTAAATCATTTAATTCATTTCTAGCCTCAAACTTAATTTCAATAGTACGCTCTAAATCATAATTACTAACCTCTAAAATTTTACTTCCTATTAAATATTTTCGAAGTAACATGCAAAAATTAAATGGTGTTGTAGGATTTTCTTTTAAATGTGTTGTTAAATGAATCCTACAACCTTCAGGTAAAACACTTATTAATAAATTGCATTTGCCATCATCTTTACTGTATAAATCCAAAACAATTTCATTTTTATTTGGTCCAAAAACTTTATTGACTTTTGCGCCTTTTAGCGCTTTATTTAATTCTGTTACAACTCCTTTTGTTACTAAACCATCAAAAGCCATTCTTCCTCCAGACGTTTTAACAAAAAATTCATTAAAACTTATATTTTTGTTTAATTTTGTTTAATAATATTTTTAGTATCTCTAGCTATCATAAGTTCTTCATTTGTTGGAACAACATAAACTTGAACTTTTGAATTTTCGCTTGAAATTTTTATTTCTTTTCCCTTTTGTTTATTTATTTCTTTATCAATTTCAACTCCAATAGGCTTTAAATAATTACAAATACGCTCTCTTGTCTCAAAACCATTTTCTCCAACACCTCCTGTAAATGTAATTACATCAACACCTCCTAATGAAATTACATACTGTCCTATAAATTGAGCAATTTTATAAGCTTGACTTTCCAAAGTTAAAATAGATCTTTGATCACCCATATTATAACCATCTTCAATATCTCTATAATCAGATGAAACTCCACTTACACCCCAAGCTCCAGATTGTTTATTTAGCATATTTTCAATATCTTCCGGAGTTAAATTATCTAATTTCATTATATATGGAATAATCGCTGGATCAATATCACCACTTCTTGTAGCCATTGGAATTCCGAGATAATGGAGTAAGTCCCATTGATGTATCTATTGACTTTCCTCCATCTATTGCACAAATTGATGAACCTTGCCCTAAATGACAATTTATTATTTTTAATTCTTCTTCTGGTTTTCCAATTAATTCAGATACTCTATTTGCTACATATCTATGTGATGTTCCATGAAATCCATATTTTCTAATCTTATAACTTGTATAATATCTATATGGAATTTGATAGATATATGCTTTTGGTGGCATTGTTTGATGAAATGCTGTATCAAATACTGCTACCATTGGAACATTAGGAAGCGCTTTTTTTGCAGCCTTAATTCCAGCAACTCCAGCTGGGTTATGAAGTGGAGCAAGAGCAATACATTTTTCGATTTCGTCTATAACTTCATCAGTAATTAAAACAGATTCATGAAACATTTCTCCTCCATGAACTATTCTATGCCCAACACCTGATATTTCCTCTAATGAATCAATTACCTTATATTCTGGGCTTTTGAAAACTTCTAAAATAAAATTTATCGCTTCATCATAATCTCTAGCTATATGCAAGATTTCTTTTTTCTCGCCATTTACATTAAGTTTAAGAGTAGTTTTCATTCCACCAATTCTTTCAAAGTTTCCTTTAATAAGTCTTTTCTCATTTTCCATATCAATAAGTTGAAATTTAAGTGATGAACTACCACAGTTTAATACAAGAATTTTCATAAACATATCCTTTCTTTAAGACAAAATAATAGATAGAAAAAACTTTTCTATCTATTACTAAAAGCATTTTATTATAAACTTGTTAAAATAGCTAATGTCACAGCTAGAAATGTTAATACTACAAAAAGTATTAAAAGTATTGCCGCTCTTTGGGCATTTTCCTTCTTTTCAACGCTTAGTTCGGCATTTAATTTCTCATCTTCTTCCACTATTGTCTACCTCCTCTTTCGTAATTAACTATTTTCTTACACCTATTATATATATAAATATTTTTTAAATCAACCCTTTTTGCAAAATTTTTTAAAAAATTATTTGCAAAGTTCATAAGTATCTCTAGCTATCATTATTTCCTCGTTTGTAGGAATAGTATAAATTTTAATGCTCGAATCTGGTGTTGATAACAATCTTTCTTCTCCTCTAATCTTATTTTGCTCTTTATCTAATTTGATATTCATAAATTCTAGATAACTACAGATTCTTTCCCTTTCTTCAAATCCATTTTCACCTACACCACCTGTAAAAACTATATAATCTGCTCCTTGCAATGTTACTAAAAATTTGGCAATATATTGAGCAATTATATAAGCTCTAGACTCTAAAGCCAAAATTGACCTTTCATCACCTTGTGATGCTGCTCTTTCAATATCTCTAAAATCTGTAGAAACACCACTTACACCCCAAGCTCCAGATTCTTTATTCATAATTCTTAACATCTCATCTGGCTTTATATCATAAAGTTTCATAACAGTTGGAATTATTGATGGATCAACGTCTCCACATCTAGTTCCCATAGGAACTCCAGCAAGTGGAGTTAAACCCATAGTTGTATCAACACTTTTTCCATTTTTTATAGCGCATAATGAAGCTCCTTGTCCTAAATGACAATTTATTATTTTCATATCATATCTTCCAACTATTTCTGACAAACGTCTTGCTATATATCTATGTGAAATTCCATGAAAACCATATTTTCTGATTTTGTAATCTGTATAATATTTATATGGTAAATTATATATAAAAGTTTTTTCTTCCATTGTTTGATGGAAAGATGTATCAAAAACTGCTACCATTTTTGCATTTGGTAAAAGCTTTTGGCAAGCTTTAATTCCTGCTAAACCTGCTGGATTATGAAGTGGAGCTAAAGTAACACATTCTTTAATTGCTTTAATTACATCATCATTAATTATAACTGACTCTTTAAATCTTTCACCACCATGAACTATTCTATGACCAACAGCTCCAATTTCACTAAAGTCTTTGATTACTTCATATTCCGGACTTACAAGTAAATTTAAAATTTCTCTAATTGCCTCTTCAAAATCTCTAGCTGGATGTTCAATTTCTTGTTTATTACCACGAACATTAAAACGAAGTTTTGAACGAGAACCACCAATTCTGTCATAGTGACCTTTCATAATCCTTTCTTCTTTATCCATATCAATTAATTGACATTTTAAAGATGAACTTCCACAGTTTAATACTAAAACTAACATAATTACCTCCTTTTTCCCAAAATCAGAGTTTAACTTAATTACCCATATTACTTGTTTTTAACTATTTATTTACAATTCTTTTTGTATCTCTAGCTATTACTAATTCTTCATTTGTTGGAATTACAAATGTTCTTATAGTAGCATCTTTACTACTAATCTCAACTTGTTCACTTCTAACATTATTTTTATCTAAATCTATTTTAACGCCCATCCACTCTAAATTTTCACAAATTTTCTTCCTAATATTTATTTGATTTTCACCAATACCACCAGTGAAAACTAATGCATCTAAACCTTTTAAAGATACTGCATATTTTGCAACAAATTGAGCTATTGTCTTTGTAAATAATTCAATTGCAACTGTAGCCTTTGGTTTATCAGGTTCATAAGAAGCAAGTTCAATCTCACGAAAATCAGGATTAAGTCCTGTCATTCCATATAGTCCAGATTTTTTATTTAATATAGTATTAACTTCTTTTGCAGTCAAATTTTCTCTTTCCATAATTTCTGTAACTACTGATGGGTCCAAATCACCTGAACGAGTAACCATTGCAATTCCACCTAAAGGAGAAAGTCCCATTGATGTATCAATTGATTTTCCACCATCTATTGCGCAAATTGAAGCTCCTTGTCCTAAATGACAAGTTACAATTTTTAATTCTTCTATTGGTTTTCCATACATTTCAGCGCATAATTTAGAAACAAATTGATGTGATGTTCCATGGAAACCATATTTTCTAATTCCATATTTTTCATAATATTCATAAGGAATTGGATATAAATAATTTTCTTTTGGCATTGTTTGATGAAAAGCTGTATCAAATACACCAACCATTGGAACTCCAGGCATTGCCTTTTGACAAGCTCTAATTCCAATTATTGTAGCTGGATTATGAAGAGGTGCTAAACTTGCACAACTATTATATTTTTCGATAACATCTTCATCAATTAAAACTGATTCTTTAAATATTTCACCACCATGAACTAATCTATGTCCAACTGCTGTGATTTCAGATAAATCTTTAATTACACCATAATCTTTATGTGTTAATTCACCTAAAACTATATTTAAAGCCTCTTCATGATTCATAGTAGGCTTTTTAGTTACATATTTTTCACCACCAACTTTGTGAGTTACAAATGCTGATTCTTCTCCTATTCTTTCAAAATTACCTTTTGCTAATAAGCTTTCATTTTCCATATCTATTAATTGATATTTCAATGAAGAGCTACCACAGTTTATTACTAGTATTTTCATTTTTTCTTAAACTTTCCTTTCACTATTATTTATAAAAACAATTCAGAACGAGCAGAGCAAGGCGCGCGAAAACAATATTTCCGAGGCGTACAAAGGTACGTCGCAGGAAAATTGTTTGAGTAGCAACACAGCTATGCGAAGTTATCAATTGTTTTATTGTGCTTGTACAGATGTGATTGCAATAACCCCAGCAATATCTGATGCACTACAACCTCTAGATAAATCATTTACAGGCTTTGCAATTCCTTGACATAAAGGTCCATAAGCTTCAGCTTTTCCAAGCCTTTGAACTAATTTATAACCAATATTTCCTGCATTTAAATCAGGGAATATTAATGTATTACAACTTCCAGCAACATTACTTCCAGGTGCTTTACTCTTTCCTATAGCTGGAACAATTGCAGCATCTAATTGCAATTCTCCATCGACTTTCATATCTGGATATTTTTCTTTAATTAAACGAGTTGCTTCAATAACTTTTTCAGTTAAATCTGATTTTGCACTTCCATAAGTAGAATATGAAAGCATTCCAACTCTTGACTCTTTTCCAACTAATTTTTCAAAACTTTCACTTGAAGATTTTGCAATTTCTGAAAGTTCCTCTGGATTAGGATTTTGATTAAGACCACAATCTCCAAATACAAATACTCCATTTTCACCATACTCACAGTCTGGAACACACATAACAAAAAATGCTGATACAAGTTTAGTTCCTGGTGCAGTTTTTAAAATTTGAAGTGCAGGTCTTAAAGTATCAGATGTTGAATGAATTGCTCCACTAACTAATCCGGTCAGCCTCTTCCATCTTAACCATCATCATTCCGAAATAAACTTCATCTTGAACTAACCTTTCAGCTTCTTCTTTTGTCATACCTTTTGCTTGTCTTAATTCAAAAAGTTTCTCAGCATATTCTTCTGTTCTTGGAGATGTTTTTGGATTAACAATTGTAGCTTTTGAAATATCAAATCCATTTTCTTCAGCCATTTTTTTAATTTTTTCTTCTTCTCCAACAAGAATTATATTTGCATAACCTTCTTTTAAAGCAGTTGAAGCAGCTTCTATTGTTCTAATATCACTAGCTTCTGGTAAGCAAATAGTTTTTATATTTTTCTTTGCTCTTTCTTTTATTTCTTCAATAAATCCCATCACAAATTCCTCCTTAAAGTAAAAAAATTAGTATATTCTCTTTTTTACCTTTTTTACAAAATCATTATATATAAGTTTTATTCCAAAGTCAATCAAAAGTTTTCTTTCATCTTAAAAATTAAAAACATATTATAATTATTTGCCAATAAAAAAACACTTCTTTATAATGAAGTGTTAGATTTTCTCACTATGTAATAATTTTAAATGCAATTATTAATAATATATTTTTTTAATAATCCACTTGGATTTTTTTCTTCATCTTTTAAGCAATTAATATCACCAAAAACTAGGAATGAATCTTCTGCTCTTGATACTGCAACATTCATAATATTCTTATTGCTATCAATAAAAAAGCATCCATCATCTCTTCCATAAGTTGTAGACAATATTATTATCTTTCTTTCTCCACCTTGAAATGTATGTACTGTACCAATTGTAATTAAGTTATTTAAGTCTTTCGGTAATATTTCCTTAAAAGTTCTTTTAATTTCTTGAACTTGCTCTTTAAATGGCGTTACTATTCCCAAAATGTTTTCTTTCTTTACATTATTGTTTGAATAAAATTCAAATATTTCTTTTTCATTTTCTAATATCCATCTTGCTATTCCTGTAGCTTCAATTGTATTTATTCTACTTGTTCCAACCTTTATTGATTTTTTAGTTTCTATTAAATGATAACCGAATTTTGGTAATATCGGCTGATAATTTTCCTCTCTTAATGGTTTAAGTTTATTTTTATAAACTAATTCATTACAGTAATCTATTATTTCATTAAAGCAACGTCTATGTTCACTTAAAAATAAACCTTTATCACCATATTTACTATATGAACATGACTTACATGCTACCTTCATAACACTAGAATTTGAAGAGGTTATTCCACAAGTTTCTAATTTTTCAAATTCTTTTTCATTATTTATAATCTTTTCTTGTATTGCTAATGATTTATCTAATGGTCTATCAATTCCCCAAACTGGTTTAATCTGATTTTCATCTCCTACAACTATAGATTTTTTAGCAAGTGCAAATGAACATGCTCCTATTTCTGTTGATACTTGCCCAGCTTCATCTACTATTAAAATATCTATAAAATTATATAGAAAATCTTTATTATCTTCATCACTATATATAGTAAACTGTCTTGGTAGCATATAAAATGTCATTACCATACATGGAGTAATTAAACTAAGTCTTTGATAGAAATTTTTTAAAACATTTTCATAGTTAGTACCTTTTTGCTTATCTGTAAGCATACATTCTTTTTCTAGCCATCTTGCTTCATAATAATGTACTGCAAGCCAAAATGATATATACCTTGTGTTTTTATCTAGCCATTTATCTAATTCATCTTTAGATGGTATTTCTCTTATCCTACTTAAATCTATACCACATTCATGTAAATTGTCTAATTCATCATTATAATTTAATTGACATATTTTTACTTTTTCTAAAATTCCTTTTGTTTCTTGAATTAATTTATTTATACTTTGAACCTTATTTACATAGTAGTTTTCTATAATATCTATAGTAACAATATCATCTTCAAACTCTTCATCTTCGCTCATTACTAATTTTAAACTATTTGATATTTTTGTTTTGTATTTTTTTATAAAACTAAATATTTTCCAAATTTTTGGAACTTTTTCATATTTATCTTTCCAAAAATCCATTCTTTCTAAAATTTGCTTTTTCTCAGTATCTAATTCTTGTAAATGTCTTTCCTTCTTACTAATAAATTCAGTTATTTCATCAGTTCCAATAATTTTTTCTAACTCATCTATTATATCTATTAAATGATTTTGCGTTTTATTTATAAATAACAATTTTTCATGTATTTTTTTCTTATATCCTGATATAGTTTTTTCTTCATTAGCTATTGGAAATAACTCTTGCGCTTGTTTTAAGAACTTTTTGGTTGATGCTTCTATATTTTCTTCATTATCTATCTCTGCTAGAGTATATTCCCCTTTATTACTTGTATATTGATATCCTTGTTGTTTAGCTACTCTTATTTTTTGCTTTGACGGAAAATACATTGCAAAACTATTTACGTTTTCAATCCATCTAGTTTCTAAATTACTTTTATATTTACTAGTTACTTTACTAAATGATTCTATTATATTTGTTACTGCTTGATTATTTGTAGATGTTGCAACTATAATTTCAGGTTTTTTCCCTTCTATAGCATTTTGTACATATTTAGTTGCTATGATAGACTTTAATAATGTAGTTTTTCCTGTTCCTGGAGGTCCTTGTATTGCTAAAATTTCTCCATTCTCAATATTATTAAAATGATTTATACTTTCTCTTTGAGATTTAGATAATTCATATCTTCCTTCCATTTGGCCATAATGCATTTTTCTATTTTGAGAAGTATTTTCTATTAAATTTTTATTTTCTTTTTCTGTTAATGAAATAAAATTTTCATATAATGGCATTTCAATATCTTGTTTTACGATACTATTATATAATTTTTTTATATGATATGTAGGATTTATCGTTTTATCTAAAAAAATATATACATTTTTCTCAAGCGCTATTTTTTCGTTTTTATCATTTAAATTACTTATTTCGTCTTTTTCAAAAAAACAACCTGTCGTTGTTTCATATATATTCTTACAATATAATAAATAATCTTTCCAACTAACAATTTTATAAATATTATATATTTCATCACTTACTACTCTATCATATTTTTTGCTATCACCTATTGCAAGTTCTGGCTCTATCATAGGCCTTAATAATTCTCTTGGAAACCATGGCAACTTATTATCTTCTATTGCAGGCAATAAGCTTGAAGACTTTTTATTAAGCAGCGCAGGAATATAAAATATTCCAGTTAAATCTTCCATATCTTCGTCCTTTTTTTGACTTCCTTCTACTTCAGTTCTTATTACTTTAGCAGCAATCATAACATATAAGTTTTCATCTATATTTTTTTCATCACCTTTTTGAAACTCTTTTTTATCATTTTCAAAAAGCTTTGATGTTATTTCTGCATCTATATTTCCAGTTACAAAACTTTCTTTTGATATTTTATAAAATTCCTCATTTTTAAAGTCTATTGCTTTGTCAACTTGTGCAAGTACAGCTTTTCTTAAATAATTAGTAATTCTTCGATTTTCTTCTTTCATTCTACTCTCCATTTAATTTCTAATTATGAAAATATTATAATATTACATTTCAAAAAAATAAAGCTACTCATATTTTATAAGTTCACAATTTTTAGTTCCAGAAATTTTTAGTTTTCCATTTGGCTTTATATTATTAAAATAACAATATAATATTCCACAAACGCCTGCATGTGTAACAATTAAAACATTTTTTCCAAAATAATCTTTTTTTATTTTTTCAATTATATTTGCTATTCTTTCATAAAAAGTTCTAACGCTTTCCGCTTGTTTGTATTGTTTATTTAATTCCCAATCCCAAAATTCTATCCAATCATAATCTACATCTTTTTGCTTTCCTTCAAACTCTCCAAAATCTCTTTCTCTTAAATTATCTAATTCTATTATTGGAACGTTAGTCCCTTCGCAAATTATTTTAGCTGTTGATTTACATCTATTTCTTGGACTACAAAAAACAACATCTAATTTTACGCTTGAAAGTTCTTTTTTTACATCTTGAGCTTGTTTTATTCCTGTTTCATTTAACTCTGTTTCAATACTTCCTTGCGTTCTTCCTATCACATTCCAATCTGTTTGTCCATGTCTTATCACGTAAATCATTTACTACCTCCAATCTAAGACAAAGCAAAACAAAACAAGGGAATCAAGACAAGGGGACGGAGCTTTTGTCTTAAAAAAAATTAAAGAAAATATCTATATTTTCTTTATGAGTATTTATTTTTCTTACTAAAGTATATCAAAAAAGCAAATAAATGTAAATATAAAGTTAAAGTGAGCCCAAAAAGTTAGACAAAATGTTTAACAAGGAAGGTTCACTTCAAATAATAAGTATTCTTTTAACTACTTTTTTTATTCTATTTAATATATTATAGTTTTTACTTTCAAATCTATTTTCATTAAAATCTTCTAAATTTTCTTTTGACAATAAAAAGAGCCAATTTCTAGTAACTCTTTGAAAATAAAAGGGAATATTTATGCTAATTGATTTTGCTACAAGTAGCACGATTTATATACTACTATTACTATTTTTTTGTCTGTTAAGTTTCATTTCTCCTTCTCCATCTGGTCTATCTGGTGGAATTTCTCCATCTCCTCGATTCATCATTTCTCCTGCTCTTTCTCTGTCAGGCATAATATTATTAGTATTTGTTTTCTCATAAATCAAAAATCCTGCAGTTGCAATAATTGCACCTACCAAAACACCAATAATAAATGGTAATATCTTATTTTTCATTTTCTACCTCCAACTTTTTTATTAAAATTATTTTATTATTAAAACATTGAAAAATTAATAAATAATATAATAAATACTTCTCTATACAGTTATTTCAACACCTGCTGTCATACCTATCATTACATTTCCATCATTTTCAAACTCTATTGTTACATCAAATTTTCCATTAGTAGCAATACTTCCTATATGTGTAATATATCCAGTATATTTTTTGTCAATTGCTGTAACTTCAATAGTTGCCTCTTTTCCTATATCTACATTACTTATTTGCGTTTCATCAATTTTCATTGAAACAGATAACATATTTTTACTCTCTATTTGAACATAATGACTATTTAGAACTTTACCTTCTATTTCTGGAAGATTTAATTCTACAATATAACAATCATAAGGTGCTGTTAAATATGTTTCATTAGTATATTTTAAAATATTTGCACCTTTTTCTACATATTGTTTTTCTTCTACATAAACCTCACTTAAATAATAAGTAGCATGTAATTCTACATTTTCGGAAATAGCAGATGTAATTTCTGAGTTTTCATTTAAAGTTATTGTTTGATTTTTTCGTGTTCTATTTTCTAGTTCACCATTATTTAACCTATCCTGCCATTCTGCATTTCCCATATCTGGTCTTTGCATAACAAAATCTTCTGAATTATCTTTTTTAGAAAAAACAATAAAACAAACTACAATAATTACAATTAATATGATTATACTTAATGCAATAATTATTTTTTTATGTTTCATCTGTTCCCTCCTCACAATTTACAAAAATTCTATAATAACGAACATCTCCATTTTCAGCTGTTACTGATATTAAGATTTTATTATTTCCATCTTGTATATTATCATTTCCTGCTATATTTATTTTAGCTGTACTATCTTCTGCAATTGCAACAATATTTATAGTATTTGTACTATTAGTTTTCACAAAATAAGTCTGATTTTCTTTATTAAATGATGTATTTAACTCTATTCCATCAATTTCTAGTTTTGATAAATAATTGTTATTTGAACCATTATAAATCGCTTGAGGTTCACTATTTATACCTGAATTAGATAAACTAGATCCTAAATTTACATTACTGCTCATTTTTTGATTACTCATATTACTACTAGACATTTTTTCGTTTTGATTATTATTTTGCTCTTGATTAGAACCATTTTTTTCGATATTAGACATTTTAGATTCACTATTTTGCTCATTATTATTTTTTTCTTCACTCTGCTCTTTATCTCCATTATTTTTATCATTGTCTATATTTTTTTCTACTACTGTAATTGTTTTAGTAATCTCTTCTACAATATCCTCTTCTTGAATATTATTATCTCGCCTAATTTCATTTTTTAAATTTGGAATATTATTATCTTGTTTAATCTCATTTCCTAAATTTTCTGTATTATTATCTATTTCTAATTCATTAGTAACTGTATTTTCTCGAGTAGTATTTGTTGTTTGATTTTCTTTTTTTATCTCATTGTTTACTATTATTTGAGCTGTAAACTCTATTTTTGTTCCTATTTCAATTTCTTTTGGAATTTGATAATATAACTTAATTTGATTTAAACCTATTTTTTCTTTATCTACGTCAATACTAATATTATTTTCGTTATTGTCTATTGATACATTTTCCTCGTTTTCTGTATAAATATCTTCTGAATCAACATTTGATTTTAGCAATATTTTAAACTTATTATATTTTAAACTAGAT
>CANQOG010000032.1 GCA_947625415.1 uncultured Clostridia bacterium | reverse complement strand
AAAATATAAGAAACTACGAGAAAAGCAAGATATATTAAATACTAGAAATAGATTATATTATAAAAGAGGAAATACAGGGAATGAGAGCGAGAAAGAGCAAATTACTAGGTAAATAATACAAGTTAGAGAACAACTAAAAAAGGTAAAGAAAGAAATTAATATGTGTGATGAGGTTGTAGATAATGCAGTTAAAATGAAAGAACAGATAAGACAAGTAGAGGAAAAAGAGCAGGAAAAGAAGAGAAGATATGAATTACAACAAAAAAATGTTCAAAATAAATTTTATCAAAGAAAAATCTAAAATTTTTAGCAATTTTTTATTGACAAGCAATAAAAATTATACTAAAATCCATTTAGAACAGAAAAAAGCCTTCAACAAATGGCACTTGTTAAAGACTTAAAACATAATAATGTATGTTTAATTTATACAATAATTATATCATTTAGATAATAAAAATGCAACATTATTAATGCCTTTTCTGTTCAATTAAGAAGAAAGGAGTAGAAAAGATGGCAAGATACTATGTAAATCAAAATGCGCAACCAACTGGAGAACATGAAGTTCATAAAGATGGATGTCATAGAATGCCAGAGCCACAAAACAGAATATATCTAGGGTATTTTTCAAATGCAAAAGAAGCTGTAAGAGAAGCTAGAAGATATTTTGATAATGTGGATGGATGCTATTATTGTGCAAGTGAAGCACATAAAAAATGATAAAAGGCAAGTTAATATCTTGCCTTTCTATACAAGGAGGTATAGATGTTTTTAGAAGATATTACTCAAATTACAATTGGTGTTGTTTTAAAAAGAAAAGAAGCTAAATATCCAAAGGAAAACAATTATAAATATGAAGTTTTTAACTTAAGAAGCTATGAAGAAAGAATAGAGTATGATTTGTTTTTTAGTGAAGAAAATCTTGAAAATTTTATTGCTAGAAAAGGAGATATATTATTTAGGTTATCGTTTCCAATGAAAGTAATCGAGGTAGATGAAGAAATAGAGGGAAAATTAATTAATAATCAGTATTGTATTATTAGAATGATGAGTTTATTTAATATAACTTATAATATAGATTTTATAAAATGGTTTTTGGAAAGTGACTTAGCTAAACGCCAATTTGAAAAAATGCTAATTGGAACAACAATAAAGAGTATACCTGTTATGGAATTAAGGAAATTGGAAATACCTGAATTAAATTCTAAGGAACAGGAGCAAATATCAAAAATAGTTAATACTTGGAGTAAACAAAAGAACTTATACAAAAAAATGTTAAACGAAAAAGATAAGTATTATGATTCAGTGATAAACAAATTAATAAATGGAGGTAATAAATAAAATGAATGAAAAACAATTACAAGATAAAATTAATGGAACAATTTGGGCTGCCTGTGATACGTTAAGATCAAGTATACCAGGAGGTAATTATAAAGATTATGCTTTAACAATGCTATTTGTGAAATACTTAAGTGATACATATAAGGAAGAAAAAGAAAAAGCTGAGGAAAAGTACCAAGGTGATAAAGAAAGAATAGAAAGAGCGTTATCAAGAAGTAAATTTGTTTTAGAAGATGAATGCACATTTGATTACCTTTATGAAAATAGAAATGACAATAATATTGGTGAAAAAATTAACAAAGCATTGGAAAGAATTACGACTTTAAATGGAGTAAAGCTTTTGAACTTATTTGCAGGTGTTGATTTTAATAGTGAAGTAATATTTGGAAAAACAAAAGAAAAAAATGCAATATTAAGAACGTTATTAGAAGACTTTAATAAACCAGAAATAGATTTAAAACCATCTAAAATAGGAAATTTAGATGTGATTGGAAATGCATATGAATACTTAATAGCAAGATTTGCCGGAGATTCTGGAAAAAAAGGGGGAGAATTCTATACTCCTGCTGAAGTTTCTATTTTACTTGCAAAGTTAGTTGACCCAAAAGAAAATGATAGAATTTATGATCCTGCATGTGGATCTGGTTCACTATTATTAAAAGCATCTAAAGAGGTAAAAAATGAAAGATTTAGTATTTATGGACAAGAGAGTAATAGTTCAACATATAATTTATGCAGAATGAATATGTTTTTACATGGTGTTAATGATGCACATATTGAGTGGGGAGATACTTTAGCAAATCCACTACACCTAGAAAATGATAAATTGATGAAATTTAATGTGATTGTTTCTAATCCTCCTTTTTCATTAGATAAATGGGCTAAAGGCTTTGAAAATACTAATGCAATAATAGAAAATGGTAGAAAAAGAGATACATTCAAAATGGAAGCATCAATGGATCCTTATAATAGATTTGAATACGGAGTACCTCCTAAAAGTATAGGAGACTATGCTTTTATACAGCATATGTTAAAAAGTTTAGCAGATGATGGAAGAATGGCTGTTGTATTACCTCATGGAGCATTATTTAGAGGGGCATCAGAAGGAATAATAAGACAAAGAATATTAGAAGAGAATTTAATAGATGCAGTAATAGGATTACCAGGAAATCTATTTTATGGAGTATCAATTCCTGCAACAATAGTTATATTCAAAAAGAATAGAAATAGAGATGGAGTTTTGTTCATAGAAGCAAGTAGAGAATATGAAAAAGGTAAAAATCAAAATACTTTAACAAGAGAAAATATAGAAAAGATATTAAATACATATAAAAATTATGAAGAAATTGAAAAATATTCTCATATAGCTACAATGGACGAAATAAAAGAAAATGAATATAACTTAAATATTAAAAGATATGTTGATACATTTGAGGAAGAGGAAGAAATAGACATAGAAGAAACAAAAAAAAATATTGCAGAAATAGAAAAAGAATTACAGGTATTAGAAAAAGAGTTACAAGAATCATTGAAAGAATTAGGATTGTAAAAGGTGAGTGAAATGGCAAATATAAATGGAAATAAAATAGAAATACATTTAAAAGGTGGTTTTTCAGAGAGAAAAGGAATAAAACATTTTTCTGATATAGTACAAGTAACAAGTTTAAATGAAAGAACTAGAAATAAAATATATACAGCTACTAAAGATTTATTTGAGTCAATGGAAGATTTTAATAATGTACAAAACTATATAATAAAATATATTTATGAGGAATTATTTTCTTTAACTCAAAGGGATATTCCTACAGTATCTATATATTCATATTATTCATATACATCTGCATTTGAACAAATATACACTGTAATTACTGAGAATGACTATAGTGATATTTTGACTTTTATTGAAGGTATAATAAAATGTTTTGATATTATTGATAGAAGTAATGGAAGTAGGTTAAATTTAAAAAATAAATATATAGAAAGTATAAGTTATATTTTTAAGAGTGAAAATGTTAATTATAGAATCATAGATGACAAAGTAGCAGATATAGTAGATGAAAATCAAATAGAAAGCATGGAAGAAACTTTAAAAAATCCATATAAAGTAGTTTCAGAACATTATAGTAAAGCAATTGAGCAATTATATAGTACTAAAGATTATGCTAATTCAATTAAAGAGTCAATAAGTGCTGTAGAAGCAATGTGCCAAATACTAACAAATAATGATAAAGCTACCTTGGGAGATGCTTTAAAATTGCTAAAAGGCAATATCCATCCTGCTATGAAAAGTGCTTTTGAAAAATTGTACGGTTATACAAGTGATGCAAATGGAATAAGACATTCAAATGGACTAGGAGAGGGAAATTCAACATTTGAAGAAGCTAAATATATGCTAATTAGCTGCTCTGCATTTGTTAATTATTTAAAAGAAAATTTTGAAAGTAAGGAAAAATAAAAATGAGAGAATGGAAAAAGGTAAAATTAAAAGAAGTTTTAACAGAAATAACAGAAAGAAATAAAGAAGAAAAAGTAAAAAATGTATTAAGTGTTACTAATTCACAAGGATTTATTAGTCAAGAAGAATATTTTGAAGGAACTGTACACAGTCAAGATATATCTAATTATAAGATAATAAGAAAAAACCAGTTTGCATATAATCCATCGAGAGTTAATGTTGGCTCAATAGATATTTTAAAAACATATGATGAAGGAGCCTTAAGTCCAATGTATGTTGTTTTTAAAGCTGATGATAAAAGATTATTACCTGAGTATTTTAAGTATTATTTTCAAACACATAGATTTGAAGAAAATGTAAGAAATAACACACAAGGAAGCGTTAGAAATAGTCTAAGTTTTAAAATGTTATCAGAATTTGAATATATTTTACCATCAATTGAGGAACAAGAAGAAATAGTAAAAATATTAGAAAAAGTTGATTTAATAACAAATAAATATAAAATCTTACTAAAAGAAAAAAATCAATTTATTAAATCTCAGTTTGTCGAGATGTTTAAAGAATGTAAAAAAACAAAACTTTCTGATATAGCAAATATAGTAATGGGACAATCTCCTAATTCAAATTCATATAATGATAATGAAGATGGAATTCCGTTTTTTCAAGGAAAAGCTGATTATGGCGATAAATATACAATTGTTAGACATTGGACTAATAGCCCATCAAAATTAGCTACAAAAGGTGATGTGCTAATGTCAGTAAGAGCTCCTGTCGGTCCGGTTAATATATCATCTTGTAATTGTTGTATAGGAAGAGGTTTATGCTCTATATCAGCAAAAAATGGGATAACTAATAATGAATATCTTTATAATGCTTTAAATACAATGCAAGATAAAATTACATCTATGGGAAGCGGTAGTACTTTTAAAGCTATAACTAAAAATGAAGTTTACAATATAGAAGTACCTATTGGGACAATCGAACTGCAAAATAAATTTGCAGAGTTTGTAAAACAAATCGATAAACAGAAACTTAAAATAGAGAAAATAATTGAAAATTATGAGAATTTAAAAAAAGGTTTAATGCAACAATTATTAACTGGAAAGGTAAAAATAAATGGCTAAATTTAAAATAAAAATAGATACAAAGAAATTTGAAAAACAACTTAATAAACAAATAGAAAAAATTGCATTTGAAAATAAGAAAAAATTGATAATAGAAGAACAACTACAAAAAGGTGGGAATATAATGAATACTTTGCCCAATAAAGAAGAACAATTATTAGAAATTATATTAAATAAATATGATGGTAATGAAGATATGCATGTAAGTGGATCTTTTAATGTAATACCAAGGAATATGCAATTTGGGTTGAAAGATATTTTTAATACCTTAAAAATATATAATTATATAGGAGAATATGACATTTGGTTAGATGGATGGTTTGTAGCATTAAATCAAGAAGGAATAAAATATTTTGAAAAGAAGGGGATGAGACAAGAATTGTTTGAAGAATTAGCAGATAGTGAAAAGGAATTATTAAAACAAATAATTGAAATAGAAAAAAGTGATGGAGACATTTCTGAGTTTTTAGCAAATAAAGTTAATGAAGATGAAAAAGATATTATAAGAGGAGAAATAGGTGTATTAAAATCTAATGGGTTAATAAATGTAAGTTGGGCATCAAATACAGTATATAATGCGGTATTGACCCAACCAGGAAGAACATATTTTGAAAGAGAGGAAAAATATTTTAAAAGAATGAAAGAAAGTACTAATAATACATATAATTTTGGAAACATATATGCTGATGGATCTAATGTTGTTGTAGGAGATGTGATTAATTCTTCTATAAATATAGATAATTCATTAACAAGAATAGAAAACAGAATTGATCAAGAATGTGATCAAGAAGATAAACAAAAAATCAAAGAATTATTAGAAGAAACCAAAGAAATAATAGACAATATAAAAAAGAGTAGAACTATAGGACAGAGAAAAAGTTTTTTTAAAAAGTTAACAGACCATGCATGCAAATATGGTTGGTTATATGCTGAAATTGTAAATTTAATAGGAACTGCAGCAATAGGAATAATTGGTGGAAAGTAAAATTTAATATATGGGGGCAAATTAAATGGAAGAAAATATACTAATATCAAATGAAAATACATCAAGTCAAAGACCAGCAATTGAAGTATTAGAAAAATTAGGCTATAAATATATTTCACAAGAAGAAAATAAAGAGTTAAGAAATAATATTTTAAGTGATGTATTATTTAAAGAAATACTAATAAAAAAGTTAAATGAAATAAATAGTTATGAATATAAAGGAGTTACTTATAAATTTTCTCCAAGCACAATAGGACAGGCAGTAAAAGATTTAAATGAAGATTTACTAACTGGTCTTATTAGTACTAATGAAAAAATATATGATATGTTGACTCTTGGTAAATCATATACAGAAAGAATGGCTGATGGAACTACTAGATCGTTTGATATAAAATATATAGATTTTGAACATCCTGAAAAAAATGATTTTTATGTTACAGAAGAATTTTCAGTGCTTAGAATGAATGGAAAAGATAATGCTAGACCCGATATAGTTTTATTTATAAATGGTATCCCATTAGCAGTAATAGAATGTAAAGATTCTTCAGTACCAATTGTACAAGCAATTTCACAAAACATAAGAAATCAAAAAAATGATTATATACCCCAACTATTTAAATTTATTCAAATATTAATGGCAGCAAATAAAAATGAAACTAAATATGCAACATGTGGTACACCATCAAAATTTTGGTCAGCTTGGAATGAGCAATATATAGATGAACAGAATGAGATTCTTTCAGACATTATTGTTAATAGACAAGTAACAAAACAAGATAGAGATATAGTATCATTATTTAGAAAAGACAGATTTTTAGAGTTAATTAAGGATTTTATTATATTTGAAGCTGGAACTAAAAAAATATGCAGATATCAACAATATTTTGCAGTTAAGGCAATGTTAAAAAGAATAAAAGAAGAAAATAAAGGTGGAGTCGTTTGGCATACACAAGGTTCAGGAAAATCTATAACTATGGTATTTATTACTAAAAAAATAATGGAAGATAAAGAAATCAAAAATCCACAAGTAGTTATAGCAACTGATAGAATAGACTTGGATAAACAAATACATAAAACATTTAATAGAATAGGTGTACCAGCTAAAAGAGCTTCAACAGGAAGGGAGCTAACAGAGTTAATTAAAGGTGAAAATATTAGAGTAATAACAACAGTAGTAAACAAATTTGAAACAGCTGTAAATAGTGGAGTAAAAGTTGACTCCCAGAACACATTTATCTTAGTTGATGAAGGACATAGAACTCAATACGGTGAAATAAATAGAAGAATGCAAGAAGTATTTACAGGCGCTGTATATATATCATTTACTGGAACTCCAATTATGAAAAAAGATAAAAATATATTTAATAAATTTGGTGGACTTATACATAAATATTCTTTAGATGATGCATTAAAAGATAAAGCAATCGTACCATTAATTTATGAGGGTAAGATGGTAGACCAAGAAGTTACAAAAGAAGCCATTGATATGCGACTTGAAATGTTAACAAAAAATTTAAAGGAAGAAGCAAAAAATGAGGTAATGAAAAAATGGAGTAGATTTGAAAAAGTAGCTTCATCTGAACAAAGATTAGAATTAATAGCATGGGATATCGCAAGTAATTATAACGAGACTTTAAAAGGAACAGGATTCAATGCAATACTTGCATGTAATAAAAAGATAGAAGCTGTAAAATACTATAATATTTTTAAAAATGAATTTCCTGAATTAGAAGTTGCAGTTGTAATTTCAGCTCCTGATATGAGAGAAGGAGAAGACGATTTTGAAGAAGATACAAATGATATAGTTAAAAAATTTTACATCGATGCACTTGCTAATTACAAAAATGAAGAAGAATATGAAGAAACGATTAAATCAAAATTTGTTAATGGAGATATAGATATTTTAATAGTAGTTGACAAACTTTTAACAGGATTTGATGCTCCTAAGGCTTCTACATTATATCTAGATAAACAGATAAAAGAACATAATTTATTACAGGCAATAGCTAGAGTTAATAGACTTTGTGATGGAAAAGATTATGGATATATACTAGATTATAGAGGGTTATTAGGAGAACTAGACAAAGCACTAACAATGTATCAAGAGGCTGGACTAGAAGATTTTGAAGAAAATGATATTAAGAATACTGTGTATTATATTGATACAGAAATAGATAAATTATTCAAGATATATGAGCAATTAAAAGAAATTTTTAGTGATGTAAAAAATAAAAATGATTTAGAAGAATATGAGGAATTACTTGAAGTTGATGAAAAAAGAAAATATTTTTATGATATATTATGTAAGTTTGGAAGTAGTTTAACAATTATTTTATCAAGTGATACTGCATATTACAAAATAGGAAGAGATAAAATAACTGAATTAAGAAAGGCATTAGCTTTTTATCAAAAATTAAGAGCTACTGTAAAATTAAGATATTCAGAAACAATTGACCATAAAGAATATGAAGCTAAAATGCAAAAACTTCTTGATAACTACGTTGTTGCCAAAGAGATGATGAGGATAACTGAACCAGTTGATATAACAGACTCAGAAAACTTTGAAAAAGAACTTGAAAAGATTGAGTCTAAAAGAGGTAAAGCAGATACAATAAGAACTAGAATTACACGAACAATCAGTCAAAAATCAAAAAGTGATCCAGCTTATTATAAAAAATTTTCTCAAAGGATTGAAGAAACTATTGAAGAATATAGAAATAGGAGAATTTCTGATAGTGAATATTTAGAAAAGATGCAAAATATAAGAGAGGACTTTGTAAAGGGAAACTCAGGAATTAATTATCCGTCAAATATTAATACAGAGAATGCTAGAGCTTTTTATGGTGTAATATATGATAGATTAGTCTCTAAGATGAATGAAAAGGCAAATATTGAAGAGTTAGGAGATATTACATTAGTAATTCAAAAAGAAATAGAAAGTAAAGTAAAAGTTGATTGGCATAATAATAAAGACATTCATAATGAATTAGCTCAATTTATAGAAGATACAATTTATACATATAAAGCAAGAAAAAATATAAATATTTCATTTGATGAAATTGATTTAATTATAGAAGAGATAATAGAAATTGCTTTAATTAAATACTAAAACTAGAAAGGATGTAGTTATGGAAAAAGAATCTATTGAAATCAATGGAGAAAAAATAGTATTTTTTGTGCAAAGAAAAAATGTAAAAAATATTAATTTAAAAGTTAATTTAGATAAAAAAGTAACTATGTCAATACCAATGAAAATGGATATTGAGACAGCAAAAGAATTTATAAAAAAGAAAGCGGAATGGATAAAAAAACAACAAAATTATTATGACTCATTTACGGAGAAAAAAGAAAATATCTCATTTGAAGACGGAGAAACAGTTTATTTATTAGGAAAACAATATAAAATGAAAATAATATCTGATATCAAAAATGAAATTTTAATAAAAGGAAAGTATTTTGAAATTCATATAAAAGAAAAATATATTGGAAATAAAAAATACATTAGAAAAGTATATGATAAATGGATAAAAGAATATGCTGTTGGAGTCTTAACTGATCAAGTTAAGAAATATCAAACAGAACTAAAAAAATACAACATTAAAGTTCCCAAAATAGAAATAAGACAGATGAAAAGTAGATGGGGAAGCTGTTTACCAAGTAATAACAAAGTGATTTTTAATTTGAATTTAATTAAAACTCCAATTTGTTGTATTGAATATGTTGTGCTTCATGAGTTATCACACTTTAAATATCCGAATCATAGTAAAAGTTTTTATAATTTTGTAACAATTTTTATGCCAGATTGGAATGTACGAAAGAAAATATTAGATGAAGAATTTATGGGAGTAGTGTAGAGAATGAAAGAATTAAATCAGGAAAATTATAAACAGCTAGGCGCATGGCAAGCTATATTTGAGATACCGATAACTTTTGTAAGAGTTGGACAGATAAAATCAATAGTATTTGAAATAAAGACTAAAGAAAATGGACACAATGAACCACATTGTCATGTGAAATATCAAGAGCAAGAAATATCAATTTCATTGTTAGAAGGACATAGAATTTTAGCAGGAAATTTAAACAAAAAACAACAAGCTGAAGCAGTAAAGTGGGTTGAAGAAAATATTGATATTTTAAAACAATATTGGAATGAATATCATTCAACGAATATTAGATGTTTATAGGAGGAAAATAGTGAATAAATTAGGGAAACTTGAAAAAGTAAATTTAAGAGATATTTGGCCAAATGAAGAATATGATTTTTCAGTATGGTTTAAGTAAAGAAGAAAATTTAAAAGAACTTAGTGATATTGTAGGTATAGATATTATTTTAGAAGAAAGAGAATCTTCTGTTGGAAAATATAGTGTTGATATTTATGGAAAAGAAGATGGAACAGATAATAAGATTGTTATAGAAAATCAACTAGAAGATTCGAATCATGATCATCT
Source organism: uncultured Clostridia bacterium (assembly GCA_947625415.1). Taxonomy (GTDB): domain Bacteria; phylum Bacillota; class Clostridia; order TANB77; family CAG-508; genus Scatovivens. The sequence goes on along the minus strand of CANQOG010000032.1, from coordinate 8,382 downwards.
TGGAAAAATTATTACTTATGCATCTGGAAGGGATGCTAAAACAGTAATTTGGATTGTAAAAAAAGCAAGAGATGAACATAGACAAGCTATTGAATGGTTAAACGCACATAAAGATGAAGAAGTTGGTTTCTTTTTATTAGAAATAGAGTTATGGAAAATAGGAGATTCTATGCCTGCTCCTAAGTTTAATGTTGTTTCTAAGCCAAATGATTGGGGAAAAACACAAAAAGCAAGTAGTGGATTAGGAAAAGCTCAAAAACTACAAGGAGAATTTTGGCAAGCATTTGCTGAATATGGTGCAAGTGATGAAAATTATTCAAAAGAATTTAATAAGAGAAAAGCATTACCACAGCATTGGTATGACCTACCCTATGGGAAGTTCTGAATATCATATCTCTTTGACTTGTGCTACACAAAGAAATGAAATTGGAATAGAAGTTTATATTGATAATAATAAAAATATATATGATACTTTCTATAATAATAAAGATATTATAGAGGAAAAAACAGGATTGAAATATAAATGGCAAAGGTTAAATAACAAAAAGGCTTGTAGAATAAAAGCTATTAATAAATGTAATGTAGAAGAACAAGAAAAATGGGAAGATGCATTTAAGTGGTTTTGTGAGAATGCTTTAAGAACAAAAAGAGAATTTAATAAAGTTTTTAACAAATAACAAAAGAAAAGCAAAATACGAAGGCATAGGTATTACGTGAGTATTTTGCTTTTCTTAATAAGGAGAAGATAATTTGAAAAAAGATAACTTTGTAAAAGTAAATACATAGTTCCTTTAAGAAGAAGTACCAATAAAAATATTAAAAAATTATATTTAATGGATGATGAGAAATTGCCTAAAGAAAGTTGTAATTTGTTAAATCAATCTTACATGACTATAAAGAATGTACAAAAATTAGTAAAAAATAATAGTTTAGTAGATTCAAATACATTAATAAGATCATCTTTTGAAAATCTTATTATGGGAATGATGATATATTTAGATTCTAACGTATATGAAGAATTTAAAAAATTTGGATTGAGGGATGAAGATAGAGTTTATACTAAACAGCAAAAACTTAGAAATCTTTTTAAAGCAAAATTAAAAATGATAGATAAAGACATGTTTGGAGATATGAGTAATAGGCAGATTCAGAAATTATTAGATGGGTATTATGATAAGTTATGTTTTTTTACACACAGTACTTTAGTTGTAAATGAAATGGTTGAAGGTACTTTAAATAATGATGAGGATTTATTTTTGATGATAGCCAAACAAAATATGTACTTTTTAGAAGTTCTATTAAATTGCTGTTTAAAGTATATTATTAATGATGATTGTAATTCAATTGGATATGAGTATATGTTTGTAGGATGGTGTATTTTAATATCTGATATTAATAGAGAAAAATATACAAAAGAATACTTAAGTAGGTATAGTGGTTTACTGTATGAAGATATAAATAAGGATTATATTAAACAAAGTAATAATGATTTAAAACAACTTCAAGAAGAAATAAAAATTGGATAAGGTTATAAAAGAAAATCCAGTTGCTGTTATTGAATTTTTAGAAAGTTTTTAAAATAAGGGTGTGTGCCAAATGAAGTATGAAGAGAGATTAGGAAAACTAAATGGGCTAAGTGAATTTATTAATGGTGAAAACCAAGATGATATTTTATTAGTGCTCGATAAAAGATATGGAGAAGATAAGTGGAGCATAATTTGTGCTGTAATGCATTGGTTTAGAGTTGTAGAGAATTACTTGTGTAGTGATAATTTATTAAAAGAGAATAAAGTAGATAATAATTGGGGTGAAGTGTATCTTTATGTAAGTGCTGTTGATATTGTTGTGAAAGGAATTAACGATATTTATAAAGCTTTAAAGAATAAAAATGGAATACATCTATTTTATAAGGAAAATGATATTTTTAAAGATAGCAAAAAAGATGATTGGGAATACTTTCAAAATATTAGAGCAATTTTTGGAGCACATCCAACAGATTTAGATGCTAATAAGAATTTTGTTGTGGCTACATTTCCAACACCATATAATTCAATTGTGGATAGAATGAAAGGTACAACTAAAGAATGGGATTATTATACTTTATTATGGAGTAAAAATAAATCTGAAGATTTTTTACAAGAAAGTTTTGGCTTTAAATTTAAGGATATTGATAGATTTTTAGATAAATATATTTTGTATCTAGATGAACTATATAAAGAAATAACTAGTATGATTAAGGATTATAAAAAAGAAGTTGCAAAAAAGGAGATAGAGAAAAATGAAAATCCAATGGTTCAACTAGAAATATTAAGAAATGAAGATAAAGCTCGACTAAATTCACGTTATGAATATATTATTGATATATTAGAAGTATTGATATCCCAGATAATAACTGATAATTATAACAGAGAAAAATATGAAAAATATAAACAAGAAAATATTGAAAATGTTTATTTATTATATGAAATTATACAAAACCCTGAAAAAGAAAATTTGTTAAGTAAAATTGAAAAAGTAATATATTGTAAAGAAGAAAAATTTACTGATATATCACATTATTATTCTAAATTAGATGAATTTTGGAATAATGAAGATATGGAAGAAGTTTTATTGAAACATTTTAAAAATAGAATATTCCCATTTAATAATAATATTAAGAATATTAAGGAATTATATTGTTTAGTAAAAGCTTATAATTATTATAAAAATATGTAGTTTATAAAATAGGAGTAGTTTTATGAAGAGAGTAAAACCAGATGATTATTATAATGATGGAATTTTTGAAATAATTCGATATGGAAAAGAAGTAAAATTGATAAACCATATGACTGATGAAATGAAAACCTATATAAAAGAAGAATTGTAAAAAATTATGATAAATACATAATTGAGATAAATGATACAATAAATGAAATAAGAAAAATTGTAAAAAAACAAAATCCAGAAGAATTATTAAAAATGGCTGTTGCAATGTCAAAAATAAATTATATAAATTTATATTCTGAATCTCAAGTTACAAAAGATGCTATTATAGCCACAAATACTATGAGATATATTCAAGCAGTTATAGTATCAGAAAAAATATATACTAGTGAATTTAAAGAAGAAAACTATTATAAAATATTAGAATTAGTAAAAAAATTATATTCGTTAGTGGAAATATTTATTATTAGTTATTGTGAAAAATTTAATAAAAATGAGGATGAAATAAGATTAATACAAGCTAACTTTTTATATAAATATGTAACAGGGAAAAGATATGAATTTCAAGAAATAAAAGCATTAAAGGAATTGCTATACCCTTATGCTAATTTGTTTGAGAAATGTTTTGAATTTAATATTGAATTATTTTTTGAAGGTATGGAAAAAATTCAATATGCTTATACGAATGGATTAAATGAAAATATTAAGCTGATGCATAAAATGATGGAGAATCTAAGTTTAGACGATATTAATAATAATGAAAAAGAAAAAGGATTACAAATTATAGATAATATAATTGGAATTGGATTGCATAATGTTTCTAAAATAACAGATTGGCCACATAATTTTTTAGATAGATTCTCTTATGAGATAGGAGAATGTAAAACTTTTTTTGATAATTCTAATTATTCTGGCTGGCCACTATTTAAAAATCCATTGAAAATAAAGCCATTTATAAAACTAAATGGAGTTTCCTATTGTTTTTAAATTCACGATTTGTTTGATAATATTTATAGAATTGTTTAAAAAAATATGAGATCTATTATTCCTGAAGAAAATGAATTAATTAATAAAATTCAAGGAATTACAGCTGAAAATATAGTAGGAAATTTATTTAGCAAAATCATTCCTAATTCAAGAATATTAATTTCTAATTATTATCCGTTAAATAAAAATAATTTTGCTGAAAATGATTTAATGGTAATGTATGATAATAACTTAATTTTAGTTGAAGTTAAATCGGGTTCGTATACTCCTGATTTTGCAGTTGAAAATTTTGAATCTAATATAGATTCTATAAAAAATCTAATAGAAAAAGCGGATAATCAAAACAAAAGAACACTTAATTATTTCATGTCTGAAGAACGATGTCCAATATTTAATTCTAATAAATCTGATAGAATAGTCAAAGAAATTATAAGCTTAAAAAATTATAGTAATATTATTAAATTTTGCATTACTGTAGATAGTTTTAATGAAATAGAAGTACAAGCAGAAAAAATTAAATATTGTAATTTAAATGATGAAACAATTGTAATATCATTAGATGACTTTAGAATATATGCAGAATATTTTTCTTCACCAACTAAGTTTTTTCATTTCTTAAAGCAAAGGAAAGCTGCTATATCAACAGAACAAATTGAATTGAATGAGGAATTAGATCATTTAGGAATGTATATAGACAAGAATATGTATACATTATATGCTAAAAATATAAATGCTAACAAAATGGATTTTACAGGATTTAGAGAACAAATTGATAAATATTTTCATTCACTATATTTGAAAGATGAACATGTTGAAAAACCAGAATCTAAGAATCCTAAAACAATTGAGGAAATAATTGAATTTTGCGACAGAAACAATATTCATAATAGTATATCTATGACTAACTATATATTAGATATATGTTTAGAAGACAAAAAAGAATTAAATAATATGATGTACAATATTTTAATGGAGAATAATATCCTTCAAGAGCCAAAAGCAATATTTATGAGTGGCCAATATAACTTAATAATATTTATTCATAAGGGGGATAATAGATGTAGGGAAGAAGAAAGAAATCATTCTCTTGCTACTATGAAAATATCTAATATTTCAGAAATGCTAGAAATTCACTTGTTTTTTAGCAAAGATTCTAACATGGAAAATATTGAATTTGAGTTTATAAAGATAAAAGATATTGAATTTGATGAAGAGAAAATAAATGAAATATCGGAAAATTTAAAAGTTCAGAGATTAAAAAGATTTGCAAATAAAAAATTGGAAGAAATGAAATTTGTCCTTGTGGAAGTGGAAAAAAATATAAGATATGTTGTGGAAAATAACTAATGAAGGTAAAATATACTATTTCTGGATCTGGATTAAATATAGCGGTTTAATTTTCAAATTACTTTGCTATAAGAGAAAATAATGTTAAGATTGTATCTAATAACTGATATAACATCTATAGGAGGTATTTCTAATGGATAAAAAAGAAGATTGGAATTTGGAATTATCAGAATATATAAAACAAGGTGAGCCCAATCGTGTAGAAAAAACTAAAACATGGGAAACAGCAATAGGTTTGCAAGATGTAGATGGATTAAAGCCTTCAAAATATTTAATTAAAACTGTAAAAGATCATATCGAAGGTAACATAGATATTTATGAAGCTAAAAATAGAATAGATGAATATTATGAAGTTCAAGATAGCAGAAAAAAAGTTGAAAAAGATAATGAAGAAGCAGATAAAGTTGCAGTAAGAATAACAGAGATTCTAAGTGAAAAGGCTTTTAACTTTTCTCCAGCAGAATTATTAAATATTCATAAAAGATTATTTGAAGATATTTTTGAGGGAGCAGGAATTTATAGAGATTATAATATTACTAAAAAAGAATGGGTATTAAATGGAGACACAGTAACATATGCTTCATTTCAAAATATAAAAGAAACTTTAGAATATGATTTTGAACAAGAAAAAGCTTTTTCATATAAAGGTTTAAGTTTAGAAGAATCTATAAAACATTTATGCTCATTTACTGCAAATATGTGGCAAATACATCCATTCTGCGAAGGTAATACAAGAACAACGGCTGTATTTATAATAAAATATTTAAAAACTTTTGGATTTGAAATTAATGATGAAGTATTTGCTGATAACTCATGGTATTTTAGAAACTCATTAGTAAGAGCGAATTACAAAAATTTTGAAAAAAGATGTGTTTGAAGATACATCATTTTTAGAAAAGTTTTTTTATAACTTGCTTGCAAATATCAATAATGATTTAGAAAATAGATATACACATATAGATAATATTTAAAGTGCAGAGAATAGCAATTTAAAGTGCAATAATTATACTTTAAAAGAACAAGCAATTATAAACATATTAAAGAAAGATTCAGGTGCTACACAAGAAGAAATTGCAAAGCAAATAAATCTGTTAGGACAGTAAAAACAAATATGGCATAAATGCGAGAAAAAGGATTAATAGAAAAAAAATGGCAAAAAGAATGGCGAACGGATAGTGAGCGAGTAATAGTAATTTTTATAAAAGGAGGATAATCAATATGCCAAAGTTAACAGGAGATTTTAAAGTATGTATGGAGGAAGCAAATATGTTTTACAATATTGCAAAAGATTGTAATGATATGGATTTAGAAGATTATATGACAAAAGGCTTTTATCCATTTATTGTTAATGTATCTTTTGCTTGTGAATTATATATTAAAGCTATTATGATGAAAAACTCTCAAAATATTGATGAGTTTGAAAGTGGACATGAACTAGAAAAATTATTTAATTTACTAGACGATAATTGCAAAGAAAAAGTAAAAGATAGATTTGAAAAAGAATATGGGAATGGTATTTTTAATCAATTTTTAAGTGATAATAATAATGCATTTATAGATTGGAGATATGCACTTGAACATTCTGTTAAAACAAATATAAATCATTTTTTTAGTTTTGCAACTATATTAAAAGAATTTGTAGAAGAAAATATGTCATGAATAATAATGAGAGCAAATTTAATATGTTGTGTAACACAATTTCTAGAGATAAAAAAGTGTGAAAAACGACTTTTTAAGATAAAAAGTCAAATTTCACACTTTTACAATTTTACTACAAAATAAAAAAATGTGGTAAATATGTATTATTCATCAAAGCACCCCCATAACCAACTGAGAACCATCTACAAATCCATTTCTATAATATTTCTCAGTAATATAAGTCAAATACCTCATAAAATCATCATAAAGAAGATGAAGCTGTTTCTCAACATAAGTTTTATTCTGTTTGGGAACATTCTTCAAAATATTCGCTCTAAAAGTATCAAATTTAATTTCATTTGCTCTATCTTGTTCATCTGTATAGCACAAATAAGTTTCCTCTCTAAAATCAAACCATTCTTTTAAAATATCATTTTTATTTACTTCTCTAAAACTCATTTCAAAAATCCTCCTAAACATAAATAATCTCATTATAAACAATTTCTTCAGCTCTATTTTTAATGTTATTCATAGCTTGAACCCACTCAAGCTGATTGTTACTTTTTAAATCTTCATTAATATTTTCAGATTCAGCTAATTTTTTGATAATAGTATTAACCCCTTCAGTAGCAGATCGTTCAATGTCAGCTAAATGTTTAGATAGAGTACCTTTTATCATAAGTTCAGTATATAAGCCTTTTTTATATTCTTTAATATAATTTAACCTTAATCTACCATATTTTCCTATATGATAATCCTCGCAAGAATTTTCCATAATTAAATCAGGAATTAAATAATCTCCTTCTTTGTGATAAGTAATTTTTTCCATTTTTAAAACCTCCAAAATAAATTTTTAGTTTTCCCATTTTAGTTAAAATATTACGAACAAGTGTACCAAACTACTTGGGGGAAAGTTGGGGAAAAAATCCTCAAAAAAGTTCAAAAAATGACACAAATGTTCTAAAAATTATTTCCCCAATTTTTATTGATATACAGCCTAAAACCCTTGATTTCACTAAATTACAGAAACCTCTCAACTAGCTCTCATAACCTGAAGGTCGATAGTTCGAGTCTATCCCCCGCAACCAAATCGTTTAAAACCAAACTTTTACTACTTTGTAGGTGGGTTTGCAATAATGTTTAATTTAGATAGAAGTTAGAGCTAATCTAGCTTTAATTTTTTTGTGTAAAATATTAATGGTAGTACTTATAAGTACAGTGCGAGGAGTGAATATAATGAAAGTAGTTTGAGTTAAAAGAAGATATTAGAGATATATTTGATGTAACTAAAATTAATCAACAACTTTCATTTTACACTGAGTTTATAACTGATATAAATTATACAGATTTCAAGTATGTGCAAATACTCCTTGATAAATCAAAAACCATGTTATGCACTGTCAATTATTTATTAGAACAATACTTCCAAAATGAATACAAAAAGGCTTGAAGAAATTTAATGGTAAATTAAAAAAGTAAATTCCAGTTTGAACTATAATAGTAGAAGTTAGTCTTACAACAAATTCCATTTGTATGGATTGTAAGATTAACTTCTTTTTTTATAATATAAATATAGGTGTTTCTAAAGAAAAAGATAAGTTTATGGTAAAAAAAGTAATTCATGATAATTTTCACATCTTAATTTAGAACAAAGGAAAGCTATTCAAAATGGTATTGAGGCTGGGCTTTCAAAAGTTGAAATTGCTA
>CANQOG010000031.1 GCA_947625415.1 uncultured Clostridia bacterium | reverse complement strand
AACAGTGTTAACTATTTGTTAGTTAACGCACCTGTTTTGAAAATTGATACATCTTCAATCTTACTAAATAACTTTATTGTATTTTATTATAAATATATCTTGATATCAATATATAATATTAAAAAATAATATCCACCTTGCTAACCAAGATGGACATAAAGATTTTTTAATTTAATGATGGATCAATCGAATAAGTTCCATTATCTGATTCTAAATAACCAGCACCAGATCCGATACCTTGATTTTCGAAAACCCCGATTACTATAATTAGTCACAGTGGTTTTCTCTGCAAAAGTAGCAAGGAAATTCTCTGCATCATATTCATGTTCAGTCAAAGTGACCGTCGAATCTTGAACTTTTATCTTCGATAATTCTATTTCGTTTTGATTAGTAGCATAAGTCTCCCTTATAATACCCGATTGTGCAAAAATGAAACAAGGATATAATTGCGCTCCATCACAGCGCAAAATCAAATTCATTTCACCTTTTTTAACACTTTCAGTACAACCAGCTTCAGTAAGATTGCAAGACCAAACGAATGAACTTCCTCCTTCGTCATCCGTTCCTACACCACCATTATATGCGAAAATAATAGCACTAGGAGACACCGTAATGAAACCACCAGCCCCAGCCTGTCCCCCATCGCCAGCCTTACTCCTCAACCATTTATCGACATTAGCATAAGAAGCTGATTGTAACACGCACCCACCTTGCCCACCGACTGCTCCCAAATTATTTATAACTGCTGGTGCACTAACGACCATTTTCTCAAAATATCCTGAGCCAGCGAGACCATACGTGCGCCCAGAGCCCGCACCTCCATGAACACCGAAATGAATATGGCAGAGTTTCTGTAGCACCTCCCGAGAAACCTCCACCACCGACCACAATGGTCTCCCCCGCCACCTCCGAGCACCACCACCGTCCGATACCCGCAGCAGGATACCCACTACCACCTCCTCCGGTAGAGTTCAATCCTTTTCCCCCCGAAGTCCCGCCACAACCCCCATAAGCATAAACATAAAGATCTCCATGAATATTTACTCGTCCACAATCTTCACCCGCATTGCCTGAGTGCCCGCAATATCCCCAGAATAAATCAGGATCAAAAGAAAAATCTGGTATTCTGTCGACGAAACCATCCACAAACCCGCAAGCATCGCCACCTGATCCGCCATTACCGTCCTATTCCTGCCCCGGCACCACCGGCCACCACCGACCACCGTATGGATGTCCAAAACCATCTCCACCATTTCCTGCATTTCCTCCATAAGCAATTAATGTTCCTGAACCATATAAATTTAATGTTGCATCTTCTCCATCTATTGATGGCACTCTTATTCCTGCATATCCTCCGGGTCCTCCGTGTGCTGCTCCAACTGAACTTTCATCTCTACTATCTCCATCTACTCCATATCCGCTATCTACTGTTAACGTTACACCTTTTTCTATGTATAAATTTAATGTTGCTTTTGGCTCTATATTTATTGCACTTCTTTTTAATCCTTGATTTGTTAAATTCATATCATAATCTATATATATTGTTACTTCTCCTGATTGTATATCAAAACAAAATTCTCCTTCTTTTATTTCATCTCCAAATACTAATGTTTCTTTTTTACCTTCTCCTGGATTAAACTTCATCTCTCCATTTCCATCAAAGTTTTCACTTGTTAATATTTCTATCTTTTCTCCCATTTGCTCATCTGTTAATTTCTCTACTTTATAGTTTCCATTCTCATCTTCCTCTACTGCATAATAATATCCTTCTTTTTCTACTACATTTTTTCTTTTTCCACTTCCATCTACATCCATTTTAAATGAACTTTCTATTTCTTTTCCTTCTCTTGATTTTAAATAACTATCTATTGTTTCATTTGTATCTATATCTGATGCATAACCTGCTATCATTATTTCTAAATCTTCTCTTCTTTTTGTTTCTTCTGACAATTCTTTTGAATCCAATGCTTTCGTTATAATCCCATTCTCTCCAATTATTGCATTTAGTGAAACTCCAGCAAGTATAAGTAGAACAATGACTGTGACCGTATTATTTTATAATTAAAATTTAACTTTAAAAATATTAATTTATAATTATATAAACAATTTTGATATTTTTCACACATTTTTCAAAAATGAATATTATATAACATACTAAAGATTTTCAAGATTATACTTAAATTTATTATAAGGAGGGAATTTTGTATGCCAGAAAATAGAGGCTGTGGATTTTTCGATAGTGAGTGTTTATGGATAATCTTACTTTTATTAGTATTATTCTGTTGTTGTGGTAATGGAAACAATAATGGAAGAAATGGCGGATGTTGCTAATATTATCCAAAAACAAAAAGCTCCTAGATTTCTAGGGGCTTTTCTATTTACTATATTATTTTAAACTCATTTCACAATATTTGCATCTATAAATAGAATTTAATTTATCAGTTAAAATAAACACTTGGTCTAAATCTCTTTCAACAGATGTAATGCATCTAGGATTTTTACATTTTGCAACATTTACTATTTTTTCTGGTAAATCAATTTTTTTCTTTTCAACAATTTCATCATCTTTTACAATATTTACAGTAACTCTAGGATCCATAAATCCAAGTTTGTCTAAATCCAAATCTATATTTTTATCAATTTTAATTATGTCTTTTTTTCCAGTTTTTTGGCTTTTTGCATTACTAATAATTGCAACTTGACAATCTAAAGTATTTAATCCTAAAGCCTCATAAATCTCCATAGCTTTTCCAGCTGTAATATGATCTATAACATAACCATTTTTTATACTATCAATATTCATCTTTAACCCTCCAATTACTTTATTTCTAGCAATTTCAAAATTAACGCCATTCTTATATATTTTCCACATAATGCTTGCTCAAAATATCTTGCCCTTGGGTCATCATCAACGTCAGTATTTATTTCATTTACTCTTGGGAGTGGATGCAAAATTGATAAATCTTTTTTAGCTTTTTCTAACTTAGCCTTATTTAAAATATAATAATCTTTAAGCCTTACATAATCATCTTCATTAAAAAATCTTTCTTTTTGAACTCTTGTCATATATAAAATATCAAGCTCTGGCAAATATTCTTCAATATCTTTAGTTTCTAAATATTCAATATTATTTTTCTCTAAAACATTTTTCTTAATATATTCAGGAATTTTTAATTCATCTGGTGAAATTAGAATAAATTTAATTCCACTATATCTTGACATCGCTGTTGCAAGAGAATGAACCGTTCTACCAAATTTTAAATCTCCACAAAGGCCTATTGTTAAATTATTTAATCTTCCCTTTTCACGACTAATTGTTAAAATATCTGTAAGGGTTTGTGTTGGATGATTATGTCCCCCATCTCCTGCATTAATAATTGGAACTGTTGATTTTTCAGAAGCGACTAGTGGAGCGCCTTCTTTTGGATGTCTCATAACTATTATATCACTATAACATCCTACAACTCTTATTGTATCTGCCACAGATTCTCCTTTTGAAACTGAACTTGAAGAACTCTCTGAAAAGCCTAAAACATTTCCCCCTAACTCTAACATTGCAGCTTCAAAGCTTAACCTTGTTCTTGTACTTGGCTCAAAAAATAAAGTAGCTAACTTTTTACCATCGCATTTATGAGAATATTTCTCCTTATTTGCGATAATATCGTTAGCTACTTTGATTAGTTCGTCTATCTCATCTACAGACAACTCTTTAATATCAATTAAGTGTCTCATTTCCTATCTCCTCATCTACAATTTTTATTATTGTATCAAAAAGGGTAAAAAATGTAAAGGCTTTATATTAAATCTTTTTATTATTATCTAAAATTTTTGACGTACCGCTATCGAATTTTTCTATCTTTTTTATACCCGAAGAATATTGTAAAATATCAAATTGTTTCCTTGCAATTTCATTTAACCTCTCCAATCTCTTATTTTGTGGTAGACCTTGTTCAATCATTTCAGCATTTAAATTTTCTAAATTAACTAAAATAACTAATTGTAATACATTCGCATAATCTCTCATATTTCCTTCTAAATTAGGATTCTTTTCTTTCCATTCTTTAGCAGTCATTCCAAATAAAGCAACATTTAGTATATCTGCTTCATTGGCATAAATATATTGCTTTTGATATTCAGTTAAACTAGGTATTAAATTTTCTTTTATACTATCAGTATGTATTCTATAATTTGTTTTTGCTAATTCTCTTCTTACAGACCATTCTATTCTATTTTGATATGCTTCATTTTGTTTTAATCTTTCAAATTCTTTTATTAAGTATAACTTAAATTCAACATTTAACCAACTAGCAAATTCAAATGCTAAATCTGGATGAGCATAAGTTCCTAAGCTATATTTACCACCTTTTGATATTAAACCTATTGCATTTGTCCTTTGTATCCATTGTTTTGGACTCATTGTATAAGATGATGTTCCAATTTCATTAATTTTAATTTCACGATATTCCGTGAAATTAAAATTTTCATTATTTAGTTCTTCCCATAATCCTACATATAAAGCTGTATCCTTATTACTTAACCAGTGTATAATAACATTAGCAGGATTCTTATCATTTTTAAATTTTGCCAAATCAGTTAATGAAATGTAATCTACATCTCCAAATCTCATTACTCCAATTATATTATCTTTTACTTTCATTTCTACTTTTATAATATCTTTTTTCAATCATATCACATCCTTATATAAATTTTATTATTATAAAACATTTGTTTTGCAATTGCCAATAGTTTTATAAATATTTCAATTTTTTATAATAAAAAAACTTACGAAACATTTAAAGTTCGTAAGCTATCTTAATTTAGTGCATTAAAAAATATATATTTTTTTATCTATTAACTAAATCACTATATCTCTTTTTAAACAACCATCTTTGACGATTCCAAGTCCAATATATTTTTCACAATAAATATTATAAATACCATCTTGATATTTATTAAACCCACGAATATTTACTCCATTTAAAAACAAATCAATTTTATTTTCTGGTAAATTAATATTTGGAAACTCCTTGAAAACTTCTTCCATTTTTATTAATTTTTTTTCAATATTATCTTTATTTTTTTCTAAATCTTCAAAACTCAAAGAATCCTCTATCTTAAATTTATCAACTTGAATTCTTTGCAAGTCTAACATAAATCCAACTGTTCCTAAATTTTTAGCAATATCCTCACAAAGTGTTCTTATATATGTTCCTTTAGAACAACTAACTTCAATTTCTAAAATTTGTTCTTTTTCTAAAAAATTCAAAAAATCTAATTTATAAATCTCAATTTCACGAGTTGGAACTTCAACACTTTCGCCATTTCTTGCATATTCATAAAGTTTCTTCCCATTAACTTTAATTGCAGAATACATAGGTGGTTTTTGAAAGCACTTTCCTACCATTGATTTTAAAATATCTTTAATTTTAGCTATATCACAAATTTTAACTTCAGATGTTTCTACAATTTTTCCTTCTAAATCGCCAGTTTCTCGTTTTTCTCCAAATTGAACTTTTGCTCTATAAATTTTATCATGTTCAATTAAATATTTAGAAAGTTTAGTATAGTTTCCAATTAAAACAGGCAGAACTCCTGTTGCTAATGGATCTAAAGTTCCAGTATGTCCTGCCTTTTTTATATTTAAAATTTTCTTTGTTTTAGAAACAACATCTTGTGACGTAAAACCTTTTGGTTTATTAATAATTATTATTCCGTCCATTTTTCCTCTATTATCCTAAATGTTTTTTAGTTTCATCAATAACAGCTTTTCTTACATCTTCAAGTTTTGCATTAATTGTACATCCAGCTGCTAACTTATGACCTCCGCCACCAAATAAAACGCAAATTTCTGAAACATCAATATTATTTGAACGAAAAGAAAGTTTAAATCCATCAGCTCTTTCATGAGCAAAAATTGCAACTTCTACATCTTTTATTGTAATTCCTATTCCAGCAATTCCGTCAAATTCTCCAGTTTGAATTCCTAAATTTTTTTCGTCTTCTTTTGTCATATATGTAAATGTAATTTTATCATCCATATAAAATTCTAATCTATCAACAGCAAGTTTTTCAGCTTCAAATTGAGCTTTTGTTTTTGTCATTAAAGTTTCTTTATAAATCTTCGGAATATTTACACCTTTTGATAATGCCCAGCCAGCAAATTCAAATGTTTCTCTAGTAGTTGAATTAAATCTAAAACCGCCTGTGTCAGTAATAATTCCAGTTATTAAACAAGTTGCAACATCTTTTGAAATTTCAATCTTCATATATTTAAAGCTTGAAACTAAAATTTCGCTACATGCTGGTGCTGCTGGATTTACAACAACAAGGTCTGCAAACATAGCATTTTTCAAATGATGGTCAAACTCTACTGTAACTTTAGCCTCTTCAAAATATTTGTGATATTCCTTTGAAACTCTCTTTAATTCTGGACAGTCTAAAACAATTGCCATGTCATATTCATCTAAGCTTGCTTCTGTTTTAATTAAATCACAATTTGGAAGTGTATTATAAATTGCTGGATATTCTTTAAATAAAACATCAATTTTTTCTTTTCCCATTTCTTTTAAAACTGTGGCAAACGCCAAACAACTTCCAATTGCATCACCGTCAGGATTTTCATGAGCTGTAATTACAAATGAATTAGAATTATTTATTTCTTTTAAAATCTCATCTAATGTCATAAGTTCCTCCATAAATCTATATTAAATTTTATTCATTTTTTCGTTTATTATTATATTTTTTTAATTATTTTCCAAGATTCATATCTTTTAAAATTTTGTCAATTTTTGCTCCATATTCAATGCTTTCGTCAAATTCAAAAATTAGTTCTGGTGTTATTCTTAAGTTAACTCTTTTAGCAATTAAAGTTCTAATATATCCACTTGATTTTTTTAGTATTGCTAAATTTTCTTTTTGACTTTTACAGCCTATCATTGTTACAAAAACACGAGCATATCTCAAATCTGGAGTTGTCTTAACTGAACTTACACTAATCATTCCAGTTAAATTAGGGTCACTTAATTCTTGATCAATAATTTTACTAATTTCCTCTTTAAGTTGCTCATCAACTCTGTTCATTCTATTTTTGTCAGACATTTTTAATCCTTTCCTTACTATTTAGCTCGAATGATAAGTTTCATCTAACATTGTTGCAGTTCGGCAAATTTCAAATCAACATACTTTCGTAAGCCTCATTGAATATTTGCCTCATGCGCCAAGTCATACTCGCTTCTGGTTCGAACATTTTTTATTAACATAATGAAGTTTAACGACACCAAAAATTACTTTTCGTTCAAATTATTTTTTAAGATTTCACTTCTTCCATAATGTATACTTCCAAACTATCTCCTTCTTGTATATCATCAAACTTTTCAATTTGAAGTCCACATTCATAACCTTTGTCAACTTCTTTAACATCATCTTTAAATCTCTTCAAAGATACAAGTTTTCCATCATGAATAACGATATTATCTCTAATTACTCTAATTCCAGCATTTCTAGAAACTTTTCCAGTTAACACATAAGCTCCAGCAATTGTTCCAACATTTGAAACTTTAAATGTTTGACGAACTTCAGCAGTTCCGGATTACAACCTCTTTATATACTGGATCTAACATTCCTTTCATAGCAGATTCAACATCATTTATTGCATCATAAATAACTGAATATTGCTTAATGTCAACGCCTTCTTTTTCAGCTTTTTCTTTAGCTAAAACTCCAGCTCTAACATTAAATGCAATTATAATTGCGTTTGAAACTTGAGCCAAACTAACATCTGTTTCAGTAACACCGCCAACACTTGAATGAATAACAGAAACTTTAACTTCATCATTTGAAAGTTTAACTAATGATTGTTTTAATGCTTCAACTGAACCCTGAACATCAGCTTTAACAATTAAGTTTAATTGTTTTAAGTTTTCAGTCTCTATTTTAGAGAATACATCATCTAAAGTAACTATTGTTCTCTTTGATAATTCTTTCTCACGTTTTTCACGAAGTCTTTTCTCTATTAAATGTTTAGCAGTTTTCTCATCTTTAACTTCATAGAATGTATCACCTGATTCTGGAACATCTGATAAACCTGTAATTTCAACTGGAGTAGATGGTCCAGCAGATTTAACTTTCTTTCCATTAGCATTTGTCATTGTTCTAATTCTTCCAATTGAAGAACCAACAATAATTGTATCTCCAGAATCTAAAGTTCCACGTTGTACTAAAACTGTAGCAATAGGTCCTTTTTGCTTATCCAAACGAGCTTCAATAACAGTTCCTTTTGATTGCTTGTTAGGATTTGCTTTTAATTCTAATACATCTGCTTCTAATAAAACCATTTCAAGCAAATTATCAATTCCTGTTCCCATTTTAGCTGAAATTGGAACAAAGATATTATCTCCACCCCATTCCTCTGGAACTATTTCATATTTCATAAGTTCTTGCTTTACTTTATCAATATTTGCATCTGGTAAATCCATTTTATTTACAGCAACAATAATAGGAATTCCAGCAGCTTTAGCATGGTCAATAGCTTCAACAGTTTGAGGCATTACACCATCATTTGCAGCAACAACTAATATTGCAATATCAGTAATTTGCGCACCTCTAGCACGCATACTTGTAAAAGCTTCATGTCCTGGAGTATCAAGAAATGTAATTGCTCTATCATTAATTTTAACTTGATATGCACCAATATGTTGTGTAATTCCACCAGATTCGCCTTGAATAACGTTAGTATGTCTAATAGCATCAAGAAGTGAAGTTTTACCATGGTCAACGTGACCCATAACAACAATAACTGGTGGACGCTCTACTAAATCACCTTCATCATCTTCTGTTTCATCAATAAGCTTATCTTCATCTGTTATAACAACCTTCTTTTTAGCTGTAATTCCAAATTCAGAAGCAACTAAAAAGGCTGTATCAAAATCTATTTCATTATTTATTGTAACCATCATTCCTAAATTTAATAATTTTTTTATAACTTCGCTACTTGCAATTTTCATTTCCATAGCTAAATCTTTAACAGTTATCTCTTCAGGAATAGTAATTTCAGTAAGTTTAAAGATTTTTTGTTTTTGTTTTGGTGGCTCTTGTTGCTTTTGTTTTTTCTTATTACGCTTTTTCTCTGTTGATAAATCATAATAATCAAGCATTTCACCATCTTCATGGAACATATTTGAAAGTTTGTTATGTTTTTTCAAACTGTTTAATTTTCCAGAATCATAATTATCTTCATTTCTTCTATTTCTCTTAGAATTTCCTGAACCACCTCTATTTTCACCGCTTCTAGATTCATCAATTCTATTTTGTTTTTGCTTATCTTTAAGTTTATTTGTTGTATAGTCTCTGGCAATATTTTCTTTGTCTGTTGGACCAACTTCTATATCAACAATATCTTTGATTTTTTTATCAATTCCGCCATTTCCAGAGCGTTTATCAAATTTCTTATCTTGAGAATATTGAGGTTTTCCACCTTGTTTTCTATCTTTATTAAATTGAGGTTTTATGTTATTATCTTTTCCGAGATTTATCTTGACTTGAGAAATTTTGACTGTTATTTTTCGCTACAGATGTAGTAGCTGTTGTATTTTTTAAATCTGGACTACTAGTTACAGAGCTTGTTTCAGGCTTTTTAGTTTCTGTAGCCTTTGGAGCTACTGGAGCTGGTTCTTGTTTACTTACAGCAGGCTTTGCTTTCTCTTTCTTTGGAATTCCAAATAATTCGCTAACTGTTAATGGCTTACTTGGCTTATCTCTATAAACAATATTATAATCTTTATTTTTATTTGGTTTTTGAGTAGCTACATGACCACTACTAGACTCTTTTGATTTTTTGTCTTGCTTTTCATCATCATCATTAATAATAACAGCTCTTCTGATAATAACAGGCTCTTCATTTCTTTCTTTTTTGTTTTCCATAAATACCTTTTAAATACTCCTTTTAATAATTTTCCTAACGTTTTTCCTCTTCTTATGTATCTATATAACTAGTCATTAATTAGCTCTAGAAATCTTTTTGCTAAACCCTCATCGCAAATTCCTATTAATGCTCTATTTTGTTTACCAATAGAATGTGAATTTCCCTCTATACTTCCAAAAACTACTAATGGTATTTTATACTCATCACAAATAAATTTCATTTCTTTTTTTGTTTTATCAGATGTGTCATTTGCTATAATGATTAAATTTACTTGCTTTTTCTTAATGCTTTCTACTATACTATCAAATCCGTGAAATTACTTTTCCGCGCTTTGCTAGCAATTCCTAATATTCCATAAACTCTATCCAAGAATATACTCCTTTAAACTATCATAAAATTCTTTATTAATTTCAATTTCAAAATTTTTCTCAAATTTTTTTGATTTTATTGCTTTATTTAAGCATTCCTCACTTTTACAAATATATGCGCCTCTACCGTTTTTCTTTCCGCTTAAATCAATTTGTAAATCTTCGTCTTTTGGCTTTACAATTCTAATCATTTCTAATTTGTCTTTTTGCTCTAAACAAGCTATACATCTTCTTAATATTGGTTTTTTTCCCATTTTTATTCCTCGTTATTTTCCTCCAAATCATCTGTCGTAAGGTCGTTATCTAAATTACTTTCACTATTCAAATCTACTTGTTCTTTATCTTGAAGCTCTAAATCATTATCTTGAGCTTCGTCCTCTTCATTTTCTTCATCTTCTCCAGCTTGAGCTTTTATAAGCATCTCTCTAAATTGTGATTCACTCTTAATATCTATCTTCCAATTTGTAAGTCTTGCAGCTAATCTTGCATTTTGCCCAGCTTTTCCAATAGCTAGTGATAATTGGTCATCTGGAACTATAACTTGAGCAAATTTTTCTTCTTCTTTTATATCAACAGCCATAACTTGAGCTGGAAGAAGTGATGCAGCAATATATGTTGATGGCTCTTCACTCCACTCAATAACATCAATTTTTTCTCCATTTAGCTCATTTATAATGTTTTGAATTCTAACACCTTTTTGTCCTACGCAAGAGCCAACTGGGTCAATATTTTCATTTTTAGAATATACAGCAACTTTACTTCTATTTCCTGGGTCTCTAGAAACACTCTTAACTTCAATTAATCCTTCATAGATTTCAGGAATTTCTAGTTCAAATAGTCTTCTAACAAAATCTGGATGTGAACGAGAAATAATAGCTTGTGGATTTCCTTTTAAGCCTCTTTCAACACTCATAACATAACCTTTTATTTTGTCATTTACTTTATAACTTTCAGTTGGAACTTGCTCTTTTAAAGGCATAATTCCTTCTAATTTTCCTAAATCTACAATAATTGCTGTTCCGCTATCAGCCTTTTGAACTAAACCAGTTACAATTTCTCCCTTTTTATCACTATATTCATTAAAAACCATATCTCTTTCAACTTCTCTGATTTTCTGAACTACAACTTGTTTAGCTGTTTGGGCAGCAATTCTTCCAAAATCTTTTGGTTTTATTTCAACATCAACTTGTTCTCCAACTTCAACATCTTTATTAATTTTTTTAGCATCTTTTAAACTAATTTCTAATAATGGGTCTTCACTTTCTTCAACAACATCCATCACAGCAAAAATATGTATTTCTCCACTTAAACTATCAATTGTAACTTTAACATTATCAACTGAATCAAAGTTCTTTTTGTAAGCTGTAACTAGAGCTGCTTCTAAACTTTCTACTAAATATTCCTTACTAATTCCTCTTTCTTTTTCTAATTCGTCCATAGCTGATATAAATTCTTTTACATCAATCTGTTTCATTTTTCCAATTTCCTCCTTCAAACTATAAAGACCTCTATAAACAACTTGAGAGTGGGCTAGGTACCCACTCTCTTGTCCTTCTTCAATTGTACACAAATATTATAATAGTTATTTGCTAAAAAATCAAGCTTTTTTTTTAATTTTCCCAAAAAAGTTTTCGACTTTTTTCTACTTTATACTCTATTTATAATAAAAAGTACTTTAAGCTTCTAAAATTTTTTCTAAAATTTGAATTTCTTGATTTAAAGTTCCATCCCCAAGTTCTTTAATTTCACTTTCCATGTAAGCTTTAAACTTATTAAATATTTCTTTATATTCATCACTAACTGTTAATTTCACAGAAGTTCTCTCATTTTCAGAATAATAGTAAAAATATTCCATATCATTTTCATTTTCGCTAGTTACAAAGTCAAAAATTCCTGTATTTACTTTTACCAAAAATCTATCATCTTTGCTTCTTTCAAATTCTGTCCAGTTTTTAATTAGATTTACATATCTTGCAAGCAATATTCCTTTTCTAATTCCAGTATTATCATAATATTCATCTGTTCCGTAAAATTCTACATTTTCAGAACTTTCATCTTTTTGACCATCTCTTGTTTCATAAGAAACAACAAGCTTTAAAGAATTAGCATCTTCTTTTGTTTTCTTTAATTTTAATACAATTATTCCACCTTTAACTTCTCCATCAGAATTTGATTTTGATGGAAATAATGTATTTACATGCATTATATTTCCATCTTCACTTGAATATGAATCTGTTCCATAAACTTTAACAACTTCAAAGCCTTCAGCTTCTAAATTCATATTTAAATCAAATACTAAAGGTGTAACCATATATTCAAATTCTTCACCCATTCTAGTTCTAAATTCTTCTTCATTGGAAACTGAATAATAATTAGCTCCTTTTATATCTGTTATATTTTTTACAACTTCTGAATTAAAATCAAGCCCAACACCAATAAATGTTGTATAAATTCCTTTTTCACTATTATTCTCTAAAATTTTTCTTAAACCATCTTTTGAAGTTTCCCCAATATTTGGCATAGCATCTGTTAAAATTATCATTCTATTTTCATATTCATTTTTATCTTTAATTCCATATTCTTCAAAAGCATCATTAGCATAATTAATTCCAGCTTCAAAATTAGTTCCACCCATAGCTTCAACTTCTAAAATATGCTCTTTTATCGCCTCCATATCAGTTTCTCCAACTAAATTAAGAGGTTTAGCTAAATATCCAGAACCATCAAACAAAACCATTCCAACACTATCATTAGGTCCTAACTTGTCTAGCAATATGTTTATAGATTCTTCAGCTACTTTCATTTTTGATTTGAATTCCTCATCATCATTTTCATTCATATCATAATAATAATTATCCATTGAAGAACTCATTGAACCTGAAATATCTAAAACTAACATTAAATTCAAATTTTTTCTAGTAAAATCTTCTTCTTTTATATTTGAATTTAACCCAACAGAAACATAATATTCTGGCTCTTCTGAAATAGGATCCTTTGATATTGCTGTTGAATATGTTGGATAAAACATTTTATCTTGACTTTGCTTATCATTATTTCCGGTATCAAAAGCGTAATCATAATAAATTCCTTCATAAGTAATGTCTGTTTCTAAAGGAAAATATCCTTTTTCAATGTTTTCTCTAAAATTATTAATGTCCTTTGCTCCACCAACAGAATATCCTAAATTACTTGATTCAGCTTGAGAAACGCCGGCCATAGCAGAATCTGCAACCATAGAATTAATTCCACTTGGCAATGTACTATTTATTCCAAAATCATCTAAATAATTTGTTGGAACATAACACCAATCATCTTTTAAGTCAGTTTTTTGTCTTACATTCATTTTCGCAACATAATTTTTAGATTTAAAAATCGTTGGAATTGCTCCTGTGTTCATCATTACAAGAATAATTACTACAAATGTAAGTAATGCAACAATTAGTAAAATTAGAAATACTTGTGACTTTTTCATAAAATCCTCCTTAATCTATTACTGAACCTATCATTCCTGCATCATTTTTATATTTAGCAAGAACTATATCAGGTTTCTTTGAAATCGTAAAAGTTGTATCTGCCTCATGAAGCTTATCTATTAACCTATCTAAAATTGGGTTTCCTTCATAATGAGAAAAACTTCCTCCTAAACAAATTGCTTGTGGTTCAAATATATCTATTAAATTTCCAATTCCGATTTTTAAATAATTTAACCATGATTCAACTTCAAGCTTAACAAGCGGATTATCTTTTATCAGCAATTCTTCTCTTAAATATTTTCCAGAAACATCTCCTTTTTCTCCTAAAATTGCTGTAACTCTTTCCTTTACTGCATTAATTGAAGCGTATTGCTCAAAACATCCCTTTTTTCCGCAAGAACAAGGACGTCCATCTTTTTCAATTATCATGTGTCCAAATTCAAATCCACTAAATCTATTTGGCTCTAATAATTTATCATTTAAAAATGCAGCTCCACCAATTCCTGTTCCAATACATAAAAATACACAGTCTTTATAATCTTTCAAACTTCCATACTTTTTTTCTGCCATAGCGCAACATTTTGCATCATTTCTTATTTTAACTTTTAAATTTAACCTTTTTTCTAACTCTTCTGTTAAGCAAAAGTTTTCTAAACCAAGGTTACTTGCTTTTACTATTGAACTAGAATCTATAAGTCCGTGGAGAAGCAATTCCAACAAGGTCAATATCTTCCTTCTTAACATATTGAGCCTCTAAAAGCTCATTTGTCATACTAATAGCGTTTTCTATAACTGTCTTTCTAATATTGATTTTATCACTATCTACAAAATTTTTTTGACGTGTATCTAAAATTTTATCTTTATAGATTAACCCAACACCAATATGGCTTCCACCTAAATCTATACCAATTCGCAAATATATTCCTTCTTTCTTGCTTAAAATTATTACTTAATTTGTACTAAATTTTACCAAATTTTTAATTTTTATAAAAAAGTTCGAACAAGCAATATTTTTAAGTTGCTGTTCGAACATTATCTTAAAGTGAAATGTCAATATCATCAGAGTATGCATCAAACATCCAATCGCCCATGTAAAGAGAAATACAAGGAACAAGAACCGCACATACGAAGAATATTAATACTACACCAACAAATAAATATGCGATTTCTGGAAGAACTTTCATAATCTTCTCTAACGTATTGTTAATATCAGACTCTACATATTCAAGCATTTTAGCAATCATTTCAGGAAGGTCTGTCTGCATACCAATTTTAAGCATCTCTGTACACATTGCATCACCAAGTTTTGCTTCATCAAACGGCTCTATCCAGCTTTGTCCAACAAAAATATTGTTAATAGATGTTTCAACCATACTCATCATAACTGTATTTTTTACAACACTTTTACTTACTTCCAAGGCATCCTGAATTCTCATACCATTTTGAAGGTTAAGCAATGTACACTGCATTAATCTCGAAAAATCTAATAAATATAGAAGCTTTCCAAATATAGGCATTGTATATTTGAAATAATCAAAATCATATCTACCTTTAGGGCTAGAAACCCATAAATAGAATATTCCACAAGCTATTACTATAATTCCTACTGGAACATACCAAACATTCCTTAAGAACATCGTCGTATTATATAACCACATTGTAATAACTGGTAATTGTTTGTGTGAACCAACACTATCAAATATTCCCTTTAACATTGGAACACCAACAATAACCGCTACAATCGTTCCAATAATCAATCCAAAAAACATAATTAAGTTTGGAAGAACTATTTTCTTAACTCTTTTTCTTAAAGTATCACTATTTTCCAAATACTCAACTGCTTGCTCTAATGACCTTTCTAATGAGCCAGAAAGCTCGCCAACTTTAATCATATTTATATAAATATATGGGAATACATTTGAATAATATTCCATTGTTGTATACATATATTCACCACTTTCAACTCCAGCTAAAATATCTTCTAATATCAGTCTTAGTCTAGGACTTTCAGTAGTTTGAATAACTGTACTTAAAGCATGAATATTGTTGAAATTAGCTTTTTTTAGCAAGTAGAAATTTTGCGTAAATACACGAATATCTCTAGAACTTACTTTTTTTCCTTCACCAACATCACTAGTTAATATCGCCCAAAATCCACTTCCTGCTTTTTTACTTTTACTCTTTTCCTGAATACGTCTAGGTACATAATAAGTGCTAGCAGATGGTTTAATATTTCTTGCCCTAGTAGTATTTCCTGTCTTTTTCTTTGAAGAAGTAGTTGAAATCAAAACAGGCTTTACACTAATAGGAGTTAAACCATTTCTTTTTAATCTTCTTATACAAGAAAGCCTAGAAGAATCTTCCATTCTAGATTTAATAACTTGCCCTTGAGGAGTTAAAACTCTACAATTATATTCCGGCATTTATACATCCTCCTAAATAAAATCTATTTTTTTATTCTTACTGAATTTCTTTTTAAATTTAATTGCATAATTGTTCTATTTAAAGTTTCATAATTTTTCTCATCAATCTGAGCTTTTACTTGATCAAGTGATAATTTTCCAGCAACATAAAGTTCAGATAAACTATTTATTAAACTAATACTTCCTTTTTCATGAGTTCCCTGAATAGCATCTTCAATTTCAGAAACTGAAAATTTATCTTTTCTAATACAAGCAGCAACTGTATTATCAACAAGCATTACCTCTGGAACTAAAACTAATCCATCTCCTTTAGCTGATTTCAAAAGTCTTTGTGAAACAACAGCTTTTAATAATGTTGATAACAAGTTCTTAATTTGAGATTGGTCTCTAACTTCATAGAAGTTTATAATTCTATCAACTGTTTCTGCGCAACTTTTAGTATGAAGTGTTCCAATAACTAAATGTCCGAGATTCAGCCATATCTATAGCAGCTTCCATTGTAACTTTATCACGAATCTCTCCGATTACTAATATATCACAGTCTTCTCTTAGAGCATTTTTAACACCTTCAAAATATGTAACACAATCTTTACCGAGGTCCAACTTCTTTTTGAACAATAACTGATTTTTTTGAAGTATGTTGATATTCTATCGGACTCTCTAAAGTCAAAATCTTTTTATTTTGCTTTTTATTAATTTCATCAATTAAAGCATTTAAAGTTGTTGATTTACCAGAGTTTGTTTTACCAGTAATAAGAACAACACCTTGTGTTTGATATGTAAGAGCTTTTATAACTTCTGGCAACCCAAGACTTTCATAAGTTGGTAGTTCATTTTTAATAATACGCATTGTAAATGTTGGAACATCCATTGAAAATGAAATATTTACTCTTAGTCTTGTATCTTTATATATTAAAGATGTATCAAGCTTTCTTTCGTGTTTATAAATATCGTCTTCTACGATATTTCCTCTAACAATATAATCATAGACTTCGTAAAGCATTTCTTCATCCATTATATTTACTTCTGGAATTTCAACCAAATCTCTTGCAATTCTTAAGATAGGTCTTAATCCGCTCATTAAGTGAATATCTGATGCTCCTCTATCAAGGGCTTCTTGGATAATATTTTCTATTAATACCATATTATCTTTTCTCCTTCTTTAGTATATTAGAATAATACCAATTTTTTATTTACTTCTTCTAAAGTAACTATTCCGTCTAAAATCTTATTAAACGCATCTATAAATAATGGTTTATAAGTTCCTTCTTCTAAAGCTTTACTACGAATTTTCAAGCTTGATGCTCCATTTGCAATTAATTCTCTTATTTCTTCTGTAATTTCTAGAACTTCAAATGCAGCAATTCTTCCTAAATAACCTGTATGGTTACATTCTTTACATCCATTTATATCATAAGTAAATTTATCTTTAAAATCTAATTTAATTCCATATTTGTCAACCAATCTTTGCATAGTATCCATTTCTTCTTGTGTGAACTTTCTTTTTGTAGCGCAATGTGGACAAACTCTTCTTACAAGTCTTTGAGAAACGGCTGTTGCAAGAGTTGAAGAAATATCATAATCTGAAATTCCCATTTTTCTTAATCTTGTGATAACCTCAATAGCATCAATAGTATGTATTGTTGACAAAACATAGTGTCCAGTTTGACCAGCTTGCATTGCTATTTCCGCTGTTTCAAGGTCACGAATCTCACCTACAAGGATAATATCAGGGTCTTGCCTTAAAATTGTTCTTAAAGATGTAGCAAAGTCTGTTTTTGCATCTATTTCAATTTGATTAATTCCTTGAACACGAATTTCAACTGGATCTTCAACAGTTGTAATATTTATTTCTGGTCTATTTAAATAATCTAAAATAGAATATAATGTAGTTGTTTTTCCGCTCACCAGTAGGAGCAGCAACAACTGTTATAGAGTTTCTTTTATCAAAGCTAGCTTTAAGAAGTTTTTCATCTTTAGGAAAACCTAATTCAAAGATGTTTTTAATTCCTGAATTTTTCTTTAAAAGTCTTAAACAAAATTTTTCACCATTGACATTTTTTTGTGAAGAAACACGAATATTATAATCAGGATAAAGTAAAATTCTACCATCTTGTGATTCTTGTTTTTCTTGATGCATATTAGAAATAGCTTTCAAACGTCCTATAATCTGGGCTTGTCTAGCTTTATCTAAATTAGCAGCAGTTATAAGCTCACCATCAATTCTATATCTAATTCTTATTGAATTATCCATAGGTTCAACATGAATGTCAGATGCTCTTTTATTCATAGCAGTTTTAATAATAGTATCAATTAATCCTGTAACATCTCCCATTCCACTTGTTTGAATATTCTCTCCAGCTTTTCCTTCAAGAGATTCTAATACATTATCTATATTTGTTTCAAAAGTTAAATATTTATCTAAAGTCAAACCTTTATTAAGTAATATAAGTCTTATCTGCTCAATAGCTCTTGCATTACTTGTATCTGAAAAACAAACTTTAGCTTTTCCTCCAATTATTTCATACAAAACAGCTTTACAAGCTCTAGCAACATCCATAGAGAAATATTGTGTCATATCAACCGCAACATTGTCAGGTCTCAAAATAACAACTTTTTCTCCTAAAATTTCGCCCATTGCCTTAATTAATTCTTTTTGTGGGCAAAGATTTAAAATATTTAAAATATCTCCAAGCTTTTTATTTGGATGTTCTTTTTGATATGCAATAGCTTGTTCAATATCAGATTCAGTAACTAATCCTCTTTTTACGAGTTCGACTCCAATTGGTACTTTAGCCATAACTTATTCGCCAGCTCCTTTCTTTTGTAAATAAACCTATTAATATTATATAGCAAGTGTTTTTTAAAATAAACAATTATTTCAAATGTTATGAAAAAAATATATATTTGTAACATTTACAAGAAAAAAGTTGAAAAAATTTTGACTGTTGATACACACATAAAGAGAAAATTACTGTGTGTATCAACAGTCTGAAATTGCAAATGATAAGAAACTCTTTGGAGAACACTTCATTTGCAATTTTCTTTTTTAATTCAACGCCAGTATCTGACCGGTACTTTCTTTAACTCTTCTCACTCTAAATAACGGTTTTAAAATTTTATTTTTTAT
>CANQOG010000030.1 GCA_947625415.1 uncultured Clostridia bacterium | reverse complement strand
TAACACTGTTTGTTGGTTTATGCACCTGTTGTTAGATATTAGCAACAAGTGTAAAACTAAAAGAGAGGAGGTACATAAAATGAATGAAAGTTTAAGCAAAAGTATCAATTCTTCAACTATGATATCAATAATAGCAATTATTGCAATGGCAATATGTTGCTTATCAGCAATGAGATATAATGCTAAGATATCAATAAAAAAAGAAAAGATTGAAGTTGCAACCAATTCAAACTTCAATCTTATTGAATAACATACGAGAGCTTTTCGAAGCTCTCTCTTTTTTATCTATTGTATACGAAAACATAAAGTTTGTCAATAGCTATATTTTTAATCATAAAATAAGAAAATAACAGTCATTGTCCTACTAATTTTAGCTGGAGTCTCACTAAATGCAATAATTGGAGAGAATGGAATAATAACTAAAGCATTAGATTCAAAAGAATTGTCAGAAGAAGCAAAAAGAAGAGAAGATTTAGAAATAATGATAGCAGGTTATGCATCAGATATGGATGCAAATGAAACAATAGATAGTTATTTAAAATCAAGAGAAGGAAAAGAAATAGAAAGTTCATTTAAAATGGATGTAGATGGAAATGGAAAAAGAAAAAATGTAGTAGAAAAAGAAGGGTATTATTATGTAGTAGAGGAAGATGAGAATGGAAACTATAAAGTAGAGAAATTAACAGATGAGCAAATGGGAGAAAAGATAGAAATATTAACAAGTGAAAATTTTGATGGAAATGGTAAAATGGAGTTTAACCCAGGAGAAGGCAAAAAAGAAACATTAGTATTTGGAGATGAAATAAAAGAAGGAGAATTTTGTTTTGATATACAATCAGGAGAAGTAACAATATATATAGACTATGATATGAATTTAACAAATCAAGGATTGAAAAGAAGTGCGATAAATATAGAACCAAAAGCCAAACTTAATTTATATATAGAAGAAGGAGCAAGATTGGTAGTTAATAGTGGATTTGGAGCTCCAGGAGCTCCTTCAGATGCTGGCTCTGAAACAGCAGCTATCGGAACTCATGGTGGTTATGCTGGTATTCGAGTGCCATTAGGAGCAGAGTTAGTTCTTAGAGGAAATGGGTATTTGGAAGCAAGAGGTGGAAACGCTGGAGACGGTGGAGGGACAACAAACGCTACGCTAGGTGGAGCTGGCGGGGGTGGAGCTGGAGCAGGAATTGGTCGGAAATGGTGGAAATGGACGGTAATGGGAGTTCTTTGGATAAAACAAGATTTTACGTACCAATAGAAGGTGCTTCCAGTGCAGGACGGAAATGGTGGTGCAGGTGAAGACTGTGGGGTCATAAAAATTCTTGATAGTTTAACAGTAAATGCAACCGGTGGTTGTGGTGGAAACGGCGGACAGAGTTCTGCTTCTTCTGGTGGTCGGTGGAGGTGGATATCCTGGAGCTGGAATTCGGTGGTCGGAGGAGCTGGTGGTGGTCGGTGGTGACCATGTTAATGGTGGATCTGGCTTTTCTGGTGGTGGTGCAGAGAGAAGTTCGGCTGGGAAAAATGGGTTTGCTCGGGAAATCCGTTTTTGAGGTGGAACACGAGGAGAGTTATGTTCAGGTTGGTGGCGCTGGAGGTGCTGGATACCTCCAGGGGGCTAAAAGTGCCTGGACTAAAGAGCATGATGATGCTAGCGCTCAGGGTTTCTTTATTTTATTCCCAGATGTACCTTATAGAGAAATAGGTGGAGAATTGGGTGGCGGCTCAAGCTATGCACTTTGGTCGTTTTGGAATTGCTCAAATGGAGGCTCTGGTGGTCGTCGGTGGCAGAGGAGGAACCGTGGAAGTATCAAAGAATGTGACGTTGACTGCCTTAAATGGTTCTGTTAGTAAGGATTCTTCAGAGCCTTGTAAAATATATTTACAAGATGGGATAAAATTGGAAATTGGGGCTCCTTTGGGATATTGGACTGAACAAGATAATAAATATATTAGCGAATGTTTGGAAATTCCTTGTAACTATCAAAGTTGTTGGGTTGGACTAACTAATGATTTCCTTACTACACATGTGACTTTTAGAGAAAGAAGTGAGGACAAGTCTATTTGTACTAAATATATTAATCCTGAAACTAATAATTCACAAGGCATAGGTTCTGGTGCAGGCTATATAGAACTTTCAAATGGAACATATGAAGTGAATTCATCTTTGAATTAAAAATAATTTTTATATCCATCTTGCTTGGCAGGGTGGATTTTATTTTTTAATATTATATATTGATATTAAGATATATTTATAATAAAATATAATAAGGTTATAGAACAAAATTTAAAATTCATAAATTGGATAATAATGAGTGGAAGAATTTGTCAAATATAGAACTATACTATCTACTTTATGTATGAAGAAAAAATAATTACCCAAATAATTAACATAATCAATTAAGCAAAATGTAAAATAGATTTTGTAAAAATTTTTGATATGATGGATTTTTTAATCAAAAAGTATTGCAAAAATTGAAAATTATTAATAAAATATAAAATATAGAAAATTGTAAACAATTAAAAAGAAAAATAGGATATATAAATAAATACAAAGGAGGGCAAAAATGAAAGCAGAAAGAAAAGGAATAACGCTAATAGCTCTAATAATAACAATAATAGTGTTATTAGTATTAGCGGGAGTAAGTATTTCATTAGTATTAGGAGAAAATGGAATAATAGGAAAAACATTCATTTCAAAAGAAAAAGCAAAAGAAGAAGATGCAAAAGAACAGGTATGGCTACAAGTAAATGGAAGCGTTGATGAAACAGGGAAATTAGACTTTGATGACTTAAATAAAAGTTTAAGAGATAACTTAAACGGAGTTTTATTTAACAACAAGCCTTTAAGTGATGAAAATAAAATAGAAAGTTTACCAGCAACAGTAGAATATAAAGGATATCAAATAGTGATACCAAAAGACAACAAAGAGTAAAAAAATATAATGTAAAAAAATTTTGTAATAAAAATGAAATAAAAAAAGTATTGCAAAAAATGAAAATTATTAATAAAATTTAAAATAGAGAAAAGTTTAAATAAGTAAAAAGGAAAAGAAAAGATGAATATAAGACTTGTAACCGTTGCAGGCGTACACACACACACACACACACACGTATATTTCAATTTAATAGAAAAATAGAAAGGTTATATATAAGTATAGCTTTATTAATAATGCTTAAGAATAATGAGAAAATAAATTCTATGTAAAAAAGAATTTATTTTCTCATTATTTTTTATATAAAAAAATAAAATTACGAAGGAGGACAAAAATGAAAAAAGAAAGGAAAGGAATAACGCTAATAGCTTTAATAATAACGATAATAGTGTTATTAATATTAGCAGGAGTAAGTATTTCATTAGTAGTAGGAGAAAATGGAATAGTAGGAAGAGCGCTAACATCAAGAGAAGAAACAAGAGGAGGACAAGTTCAAGAGCAAGCAGATTTATGGAAATCAGATAAATTTGCAAGTAAACATGATGAAGATGGAGAGCCAGCAGAAACACTAGATGAGATATTAAACAGATTAGTATCAGAAAAAATGTTAACAGAAGAAGAAAAAAATATAGTAAAAGAAACAGGAGAAGTAACGATAGGAAGTAGAACAATAATATTTGGAAAAGAAGCCAAAACTTTAGTAGAAGCTTTTAATGAAGGAGAAATCAATATAGGAGACTTTGTAACAAACTATAATGACTCTTTAAACAGTAGTTCAGCTACAGCAGAATTAAAAAGTGAAGAAACAGGCTATACAGAGAGTCAAACATATAAAGTAGATACAGCTACTACATGGAGAGTATTAGGCTTGAGTGAAGATAAGAAAAATTTGATAATAACGACATCAAAACCAATAAAGAAAGAAGGCTCTGATCCATATCTTCATTTATATGGAGCAGAAGCATGGTATAACGCAGGAGTGTTACAAAGTGGAAATGTATTAGATAAAGCTTGCTCAATATATAATGGCAGATATGCAAAAGAAACAAGAAGTATGAGAATGGAAGATATATTGACAGCTTTAGAAATAAGATTAGATAAAGAAAATAATAAGGCTTATAAAGGAGAAACAGAATTAAAGACAGCATCAATGGAATATCAAGGTTTCTTTGGGATGGGAGGATATACATATAAGTCTGGAGATTATGCACCAGAAAATTATTTAAAAGCAAAATATCCAGGAAAATATGATTCATTACCAACAAAGAAAGTAGGAGATGTGGTTGATGAAAATAGTGGATATGATATGGCATATATGGTGAATATGGGAGCTCCATCTGTATTAGATTCATCAAGTAAATTGTATGAGATGTTAGTTGATGGAACCGATTCAGCAAATCCATACTGGCTCGCTTCGCCTGGCGTTGGCTTGGATAGCTCTATTTGCGTCTTCGGACCTGGCTTTGTCTATGGAGGTATGGCTTTTGCAGGTCGCGGCGGTTTCCATTCTAGCCGGTAACGCTTATGATTATGGCTTGGCGGTTCGTCCTGTAGTTTCTCTAAAATCTGATATCACAGTTGAAGACTTAGAATTTAGTTCAAGTGGAACAGTAAATGAATGGACTACAGAAGCTGATACTTCTGGAATGGGTGGCTTAATAAGTGAAGGACAAGTTGTTGAATAAATGGAATAAAAAGTTTTCGGAGGGCCTTAGGACTTCCGAAAACTAAAAAATACAAAATATTGGAGTTTTATATTAAATGGGAATTACAAATATTGTTCAAAATGTGAAAGAAATTCATAAAGATCATGTTGTTTTAGTTAAAGTAGGAACATTTTATAATTGCTATGGAAGAGATTCCTATATTTTATCTTATTTATTTGGATATAAAATTATTTTAACAAAAGACGGAATGTATAATTGCGCCTTTCCTGAAAGTTCATTAAACAAAGTTATTGCAAAGCTAGAAGAGAATAAAATAAATTATATAATCCTTGATAAGCGAAATAATTATGATGTAGATAATAAAGAAAATTATAAAGACCTAAATAATTATTTGTCAATTTATGAAAAAGCAAAGAAAAAAATTTCAATAAAATTAAGAGTTGAAAAAATTTATCAATATTTATTATTTTGTAATAATGAGAAAACAATTTTTGAAGTTGAGAAAGTAATAAATGAAAGAAGAAAAATTCAAGGTGATTAATTTTATTAGGGAATTAATTGTTTATACTGATACATATTTAGAAAATTTCCCTAAAAAAGATATTGAAATAAAAAATAGAATAAAAAATCTTTCTTATGATTTGTTAGAAATAGCATATAAAGCAAATATATCTAAAGAAAAGAAAGCAAGTTATATTGATGAAATAATATCAAAAGCAAAAGTTATAGATTTTTTGTTAAATTTATGCTATGATAAGCAAATTATAAATTTAAAAAGATATACTAAATTTGGTCAAAAATTAGATGATATAGTAAAATACTCAATTGGTTGGCAAAAGACTATTTATTCTAATTTAGATAATAGGGCATAGTTGTAGTGGCTCGCTTCGCCTGGCGTTAACTTGAATAGCTCTAATTGCAACTTCGGACCTGGCAATGTCAATGAAGGTATGGCTAATGCAGGTAACAACAATTTCAATTCTAACCGGTAACGCTAATGATAATGGCTTGGCGGTTCGTCCTGTAGCTTCTATAAACTGGGGTTATATAGTTATAAACTATGTAAGAGATAATGTAGAAACAAACTGTTGTCCTTTCGTATTTTTAACACGATAAACTAAAAATAGATAAATATATTTGTTAGTAAAGAAATTGAAAGGGAGTATATTTTAGAACTGTTTTTAAGTAGCGATTTGGCTACTTTTTTTAATAGGAGAAGTTTATGAAGAGAAAAAATAATTTGTATGAAAATTTATTAAAGATGGAAAATATTAATCAAGCTTTTAATGAAGTTTGTTTACATACAAAAAATAAGAGGAAAGTTAGAAATTATAAAGAATACAAATGTGTCTATATTAGTAGAATTTTTAATATTTTAAATGAAAGAAGATATGAAGTTGGAGAATATCATATTTTTAAGATATATGAGCCTAAAGAAAGAATTATAGTTAGTCAAGGATTGCAAGACAAAGTTATAAATCATTTAATAAGTAGACAAATTTTATATCCATCTTTAATTCCATGTTTAATAAATGAAAATGTTGCTAGTTTGCCTAACAAAGGTACAAAATATGGAATTTATTTAAGCCAAAAATTTCATAGAAAGTGTAAAATAAAATATGGGGAATACTATATTTTAAAGTGTGATATAAGTAAATTTTTTGCAAGTATTGATCATAAAATTTTAAAGCAAAAATTAATGAGAAGAATAAAAGAGAAAGAGGCTTTAGATATTGTTTTTAAAGTAATTGATAGTCAAAATAATGGGCTTGGAATTGGAAATATGACTAGTCAGATTTTAGCGATTTTTTATTTAAATGATATGGATCACTTTATAAAGGAAGAACTGAAAATAAAATATTATGTTAGATATCAAGATGATTTCTTACTTTTTCATGAGTCAAAGGAATATTTAAAATATTGTTTTAAAGAGATTGAGAAATTTTTAGAAAAAGAGAAACTGAAATTAAATAGAAAAAGTAGAATCTATAAAAATTCTAATCAATTTTTATTTTTAGGAAGAAGAGCCAATGGAAAATATGGTAAATATAGGGAAGTAGGAAGAAAACTTAAAAAGCGAAAATTTTTATATGAAACAGAAAAAATAGACTTATTAGGGTATATTTCAAGTAGAGCTTGCTATAAAAATTTGACTAATAACAAATTAATTTCTTGAAAAAATTGTATATAAATGATAATATAATTTAAAATTAATATGTTAGGGGAAATTTATAATGGATGTTGCAATAGCAAAATGCCCAAATTGTGGAGCAAATATAGTAAGAGATGATGATATACAAGAATATATTTGTGAATATTGTGGAAGTACAGTTTATATAAAAGATAATTCAATAAGAGCTTATAAAAGTCATAAGATAAAAAAGACTGAAAATGATAAAAAATGTCAGAAAGTTAGTGAAAAGTTTAATCTTATTTTATCTTTATATGATGGAAGTAAAAATGAGATGTTGCTTATGTTAAAAGAAAAAGTTGGACTTGTTAATAGTGGAAAAACTTTAGCAAAATTTGAAATGATGAAAAGTTCTCAAAGTTATAATGATGAACCATTTGACGAGCCATTTACATATCGAATTGCTGATAGAACTTTAGACCGTTTTGAATATAAATCAGATGGCTCTATTGAATTAACTTATGAAACAGATGAAGATGGATTTTTTGCAATTGAATATTATGGAAGAGTAACAAAATATAAAAATATAGATGAATTATTAAAAGTTTTAGATGAAATTATAGAGGAAGTTAAAATAAAATTTAATAAAGAATAAATTTTTGTATAATTTTTTCCTTTTTTGTCATAATAAGAGTAACTTTATTGATAAAAGGAGGAAAAAGAAGTGAAAGCAACTGGCGTTGTTAGAAGAATTGATGACTTAGGAAGAGTTGTTATTCCAAAAGAAATTCGTAAGGTTCTTCGAATAAAAGAACGGTGACCCTTTAGAAATATTTACTGACCAAAATGGAGAAGTTGTTTTGAAAAAATACTCTCCAATTGGTGAACTTTCTGAATTTGCTGGAGAATATGCTGAAACTCTTTCTAAAACTACAGGACATATTGCTTGCATCACTGATAAAGATACTGTTATAGCAGTTTCTGGTGGAAGTAAAAAAGAATTTTTAGAAAAAAACTTGAGTAAAGAGCTTGAAGAAGTTTTAGAAAATAAAGAAGTTTTTAAGAGCAAAGAAAATAACGAGATTTCTCTTCCAGTTACTGAAGGGGAAGGAAAACAAAGAATTTACAATTCTCAAGTTATTTATCCTATAATATCTGATGGAGATGTAATTGGAAGCGTAATTTTAATTGCTAAAGATGCATCAAAGAGCATGGGAGAGCCAGAATATAAAGTAGCTCAATCGGCAGCTGGATTTTTAGGTTCACATTTGGAAATTTAAAATTTTAGTTGACTTTTTAGATAAAAAGTTGTATTATAAAAATATGATATTAAATAAACGTTGACGAGACGAGTAAAATAAAGGTTACTTTTAGGGAGAAATGGTGAAACACTGAAAGCCATTTTAAGTGGACGTATTTGAAAACTACCTCTGAGTTTCTAAGTTAAAATCTTAGCGTGTTACTTACGTTATAAAGTTTTAATTAAGTTAAATTAAGGATGGAACCGTGGTAAAACACTCCTTTGAGGATAAAAATCTTCAAAGGAGATTTTTATTTTTAAAATTTAAAAAATATTTAGTTTAAACAATAATAATCATCTCGAGTTGTTGCTTGCAATTTTTTCTCATTGTACATTTGTACTGGCTCGAAAATAAATTGCTCTTGCGCCTAGTGATATAATTATTGTTTGGACGGAAAAGAGGAGAATTATGTTTAATATAAAATTACATGGCGGAAAAACGATGAATGTTGAAGAGTCAAGTTTTTGGCATACAACTTCACATATTATGGCTCAAGCTGTAAAAAGATTATATCCAGAAGCAAAGCTTGCAATTGGTCCAGCAATTGAAAATGGATTTTATTATGATTTTGATGTGGAAAAACCATTTTCAGATGAAGATTTACAAAGAATTGAAGAAGAAATGAAAAAAATTGTAAAAGAAGATTATGAACTTGAAAGGTTTGAGCTTCCAAGAGAAGAAGCTTTAAAATTAATGAAAGAGAAAAACGAACCTTATAAAGTTGAATTAATTAATGATTTACCAGAAGGAGAAATTATTTCTTTTTATAAACAAGGTGATTTTGTAGACCTTTGCAAAGGTCCACATATTCCATCTACTGGAAGTGTTAAAGCTATAAAATTATTAAGTGTTGCTGGCGCATATTGGAGAGGAAGCGAGAAAAATAAAATGCTTCAAAGAATATATGGAGTTTCTTTTCCAAAGGCGAGTGAGCTTGAAGAGCATTTAGCCTTACTAGAAGAAGCAAAACAAAGAGACCATAGAAAAATTGGAAAAGATTTAGATTTGTTTTTTACAGATCCATTAGTTGGAGCTGGGCTTCCATTATATTTGCCAAAAGGAGCAACAATTAGAAGATTATTAGAAAGATATATTCAAGATAAGGAAATAAAACTTGGTTATTCTCATGTATATACTCCAGATTTAGCAAATGTTGCTTTGTATAAGACTTCAGGGCACTGGGAACACTATAAAGATGATATGTTTCCAATGATGAAAATGGAAAATGAAGAATTAGTTTTAAGACCTATGAACTGTCCACATCATATGTTAATTTATAAACATAAATTACGTTCATATAGAGATTTGCCAATTAAAATTGGTGAACTTGCTCATGACTTTAGATATGAAGCAAGTCGGAAGTGTTTGTGGATTAGAAAGAGTAAGACAAATGTGTCAAAATGATGCTCATCTTTTTGTAAGACCAGACCAAATTAAAGAAGAAGTTGGAAAAGTAATTAATTTAATTTTTGAAGTATACATAAATGATTTTGGATTTTCAAGAGATAGCTTTAAATTCAGACTATCATTAAGAGATAAATCAAATAAAGAAAAATATATTGATAATGATGAGATGTGGGAGACTGCTGAAAATCAATTAAGACAAATATTAAAAGAATTAGATATTAATTTCTATGAAGCAGAAGGAGAAGCAGCGTTTTATGGTCCAAAAATTGATATTCAAATAAGAACAGCGCTATCTCATGATGTAACAATTCCAACTTGCCAGTTAGATTTTGCTCTTCCAGAAAGATTTGATTTGAGTTTTATTGGAAAAGATGGAAATCCGCATAGACCAGTTGTAATTCACAGAGCAATCTTAGGTTCTTCAGATAGATTTATTTCATTCTTAATTGAAGAAACTAAAGGACATTTCCCATTATGGCTTGCTCCAACTCAAGTTAAAATTTTACCAATTGGTGAAAATCAATTAGAATATGCAAAAATGGTTCAAACAAAATTAATTAATGAGAATTTGAGAGTTGAACTTGATGATAGAGAGGAAAAAATTGGATATAAAATTAGAGAAGCTCAACTTGAAAAGGTTCCATATATGCTAATTTTAGGTCAAAAAGAGGTTGAAGGAAATTCAGTTGGAGTACGTTCTTCAAAAGAAGGAGATTTAGGAGCAATGACTTTAGAGGACTTCGTTCAAAAATTAAATAGTGAAATGAATAAGAAATAAATTTTAGGTTATAATATTTTTAAATTATAATTCTAATAAAGAGGATTTTAATTTTTGAGATTGAAGGAAAACGGAGGTGCTTTCTATTATGTCAGATAGTAAGAAAAATAACAGTAACAAGAATTCTCAAAGCAACAATAATAACAATAGTAAAAATAACAATAATAATTAGTTATTTTATAAAAAGCTCTTGCGATATTTTCGCAAGAGCTTTTCCTTTATTCTTCTGGAATATTATAATTATTATAGCTAAATTGCTCTACATACCATTTGTCATCTTTTTTTACAATTACAAATGGATTTTCGATTTCATAAGTTTTATTATATAATTCATCAGAATAATCCCAGCTTTTTCTAAATGTTCTAACAGCAGTAGCTGAAATTTTATCTTTACTTTCTTCAATATTTTTAAATTCTGTTTTTATTAAATATTCTCCAACAGTTATATCTCCAGCAGTTATATAAACTTGACCATCATCTTTAAATACAAATAAATCCATTTCATTTTTATAGGTATCGATAGAATTTTCTGTATAAATTTTAGACAATTCATCAAAGTTTTCAACTAAAATTTCATCTTGAGTGTAAATGGCATCTTGTTCATAGTCAATTGAATCTATTTCAAAAGTCATTTTCATATCATGATATAATGTAGATAAAATATCTTCAGGCTTTGTTTCTTTATATTTACAAGATTTTATATGATAAAGGTTAGTTTGTTCATCAAATTCAATAGTTAAAATTTTGTGTGAAAGTTTGTCTTTTTGTTCTAAAAGGTTTTCAAATTGTTTGTCTTTTAGACTAGAAATAGTCATTATAGGAGTTCCTTCATAACTGTTTAAAAGATATTCATAATTATTATATATCATGTAAGTAGTTTCACCAGAAGAATTTGTAGATAAAATTGTATAATCATAAAGTGAAATTGTGAATATATTTCCGTTTTGAGAAATATTATCTAAACGGTAACTATAATAGTTTGAAACACTATAAGCTGTAGGGGCATAAAGGTCACGATAAGAATTATATCTCATTGAAATAGCGCCTTTAGGAAATTGCTTTTTTAAATCATCTCCATAAAGAATTTTAACTATTTTTGAAACTTCATCATAAGTATATCCATATTCTTGGGAATTTTGTTCATGATATTCATCATCATGATTCCAAAGATATTGATTTACATTTTCCCAAAGCCATTGTTCATCAGCTTCATTAATATCATCAAACTCTGGAATTAAAAATGTGACTCCATATATGTCTGATAAATACCTTTTTAAATCAGAATATTTATTTGCTTGATTTTTTGTGTTTTTGTTGAAAACAAATTTATATAGGCAAAATAATATAATTCCTATTAAAGCGATAATAATTAATAGTTTTAATAATTTTTTCATAAAAAATTTCTCCTTATTTTTGAAACTAAAATTGATTTAAAAATATTTTAATATATGATAGACAAAAAAACAATGAAAAATTTTAATATTTTTGGAAAAAATAAAGCATAATAAGAAAAATAAGAGAAAGAGAAAAGAAAAATGTTAAAAAAATTGCTTAAAATGATAGGAATTGTATTATTGTTTTTTATAATAATATTAGATACTATGTTTTTAATGGAACTAAAAAAAGCAAATGGAAATCCAGCAAAGGCTGCTGTTCGGAGTTTTAAAGAATGTTGCTGAAACTGTAACAAATTCTGAACCAATTTATATATTGCTATTGGGTGAAAATAAAGATTTAGGTCAAACATTAACAGATACTATAATGTGTATAGGCTATAATCCCAAAGAGCAAAAAGCTTTTATGATTTCAATTCCAAGAGATACTTTTGTTGGAAAAAGTCTTTATACAGCTAAGCCTCAAGATAAAATAAACTCATTTTTTAATGAAAAAAATCCACAAAAAATTTTGGATAAAGTAAATGAATTAACAGGTCTTAATATTGAATATTATGTAATAGTAAATAATAAAGGATTAATAAATCTGGTTGACTTACTTGGAGGAGTAGAGTTTGATGTTCCTATTGATATGAACTATGATGACAAAACTCAAGGACTTCATATACATTTGAAAAAAGGAGTTCAAACAATTGATGGCAAAAAAGCAGAAATGCTTTTGAGATTTAGACATAATAATAATGGAACAAGTTATCCCACAGAATATGGAGATAACGATTTTGGAAGAATGAAAACTCGGAAGAAACTTTATTTTAGCTGTTTTACAGCAAACTTTAAATGTAAAATCAGTAGATGAATTGAAAGAAATAATAAGTCTTGGTTTTAAAAATATTGATACAAATTTAAGCTTGAGTTATATTTTGTCATATTTAGTTTTTGTAACAGAATTTGACACAGTAAACCTTACTATGGAGCAACTTCCTGGAGAATCAATTTATACGAATGGAGTATGGGTTTTTAAAGTAGATGAAGAAAAAGCAAAAGAAATGTTTACAAATGTTAAATTTTAGTAAATTTTTTAAAATAAGTATTCACTTTCTAAAAGCTTAATGATATAATGTAAACGAAAAATTGGAAAATGGAGGAAATATGTCAGAAAAGAAAAGCGTTGTAAGAAATTATATGTACAACTTGATTTATCAAGTTTTGATATTAATTCTTCCATTAGTAACAACACCTTATTTATCAAGAGTTTTGGGACCAGAAAATGTTGGAATATATAGTTTTACTTATTCAATAGTAACATATTTTGTTTTATTTGGTTCTTTAGGAATTGCTTTATATGGACAAAGAGAAATTGCTTATGTTCAAAATGATGTAAAAAAAAGAAAAAAGGTGTTTTTAGAACTAATTACTTTTAGATTTATAACTCTTGCGATAGCAGTTTTAATATACTGTCTAATTTTTGTAAGAGGAAAGCAATATCACAATTATTATTCTATCTTACTGATAGAGTTGCTAGCAGCAGGTTTTGATATTAGTTGGTTTTTTCAAGGGATAGAGGAGTTTAAGAAAACTGTTTTAAGAAATGTTTTAGTTAGAGTAGTAAGTGTAAGCTTAGTTTTTATAATTGTTAAAACTTCAAGTGACTTATGGAAATTTATTTTAATCTATTCTTTAGGAGATTTTTTAGGAAACTTATTATTATGGTTTTACTTACCAAAATATCTAAATGGTGGAAAAGTTGGAAAATTAAATTTAAAAGTTCATTTTATTCCACTATTAATGCTATTTATTCCACAAGTAACTGTAAAAGTTTATAATTTATTAGATACTACAATGCTTGGAGCAATTATTTCAAATAAAACAGAAAATGGATATTATGAGCAATCTCAAAAAGTAATTAGACTTTTAATAACTATAGTAACATCTTTAGGAGTTGTTATGATTCCTAGAGTTGCTAATATTTATGCAAATGGTGATAAAAAACAAATCAATAAATATATAAAAAATTCATTTACATTCGTATTTTTCATATCATTTCCAATGATGTTTGGAATTGCTTCTATTGCTAAAGATTTTGTTCCAATCTTTTTTGGAAAAGGATATGATAAAGCTGCAACACTTATTATGATTTTTTGCCCAATGATTTTACTTATGGGAATTGAAAATGTGATTGGTTCACAATATATGCTTCCAACGAAAAGGCAAAAGCAATATACAATTTCAGTTGTAATGGGTGTTATAGCAAATTTGATTTTAAATATTATATTTATAAATTTATGGCAATCAATAGGAGCTTCAATTGCTACAATTTTATCTCAAATAGTTGTTGATAGTTTTCAGATTTATTATGTAAGATATGATATAAAATGGAAACCATTAATAAGAATTGCTATGAGATATTTTGTTGCAAGTATTTGTATGTTTTTAGCTTGCTTAGTTGTAAAGTTAATAGTACATATACCAGTAGCTTCTATAATTTCTCAAATAATTGTAGGAATATTGACTTATATAGGAATACTTATACTATTTAAAGATAGATTTTTAAATACTATTTTAGAAAAGGTAAAAGAAAAACTAAATGGATTAAGAGTAAAAGCTTAAAAAAACTGACTTTTACTAGAAAGAGGTACAGATGAAAACAAAAATATTAGCTATTATGCTGATTATTTCAATTGCTATTGGAGGGTCGCTTGGAACTTACTAT
Organism: uncultured Clostridia bacterium; assembly: GCA_947625415.1. Classification (GTDB taxonomy): domain Bacteria; phylum Bacillota; class Clostridia; order TANB77; family CAG-508; genus Scatovivens. Next base: position 5,123 of record CANQOG010000030.1, on the reverse strand, counting down.
GTTATTGGAGCTACAAAAAGTGAGCTAGATAATAAGAAAAGTAATGTAGATAGCAAAGTTTCTGAAACTAAAAAGGAAATTGACCAAGTTGAAGAAAACTTGTCAAAAGCGGTACAAGAAGTTCAAGACTTAAATAGTAAAATTGCTTCTTATGAAACTGCAATATCAGAATTAAATTCTAAAATTGAAGCTGTTTCTGGAGATATAACTAAAACAGAAAATGATATTGTTCAAAAAGAAAAAGAAACAAATGAAAAACAAGAATTACTTAATAAAAGACTAATAGCAATTTATGAGAGTGGAAACACTTCATATTTAGATATGTTATTAACTTCAAAAGATTTATCAGAATTCCTTTCAAAATATTACTTAATTTCTGATATTGCTGAATATGATACAAATTTAATAACATCATTAAAAGATGCAAAAGCCGCTTTAGAAGAAGATAAGGTAAAACTTGAAGAAAATAAGAAATCTTTAGAATTAGCTAAAGAGGAGCAAGTTCAAAAACAAGATGCTTTAAAAACTATGAAAGCTGAAAAAGATGCTAAAGTTGCTGCTTTGAATAGTGAAGATAAGGAATTGCAAAAACAATTAGAGCAATATGAAGCAGAGCAAAAGGCTGTAGAAGATGAAATCGCAAGATATTTTGCTCAGCAAAAGGCAAGTGGCGTAACTTATGAGAACTTACCACCAAGCGCTTGTGGATACATATTCCCAATTCCAGGACTTTCAAAAGCAAATATTAACTCAAAGAAGTTTCCATCTTATGGAACTCATAATGGCGTTGATATTAATATAAATGTTCGTGGAAGAGAAGTAGTTGCTGTTAAATCTGGAACTGTTATTAAATCTTTAGCAATATCTGGTTCAATTCCAAACTATGATGAGAATGGAAATAAAGTTGGTTCTTATACTAGTTATGGAGAATATGTTATGATTGACCATCATGATGGAACAGCTACTCTATATGCTCATATGAAAGCTGGTTCTAGAACAGTTAAAGCAGGTCAAGAAGTAAAACAAGGTCAAGTAATTGGTTATGTTGGAAATACAGGAAATTGTCAGCCAAGACCAACTCCATCAAATCCTTATGCTGGAACACATCTACATTTTTCAGTATTTTTATGGCCAAGTGGAACTGTAGTTAATCCATTTAATTATTTGCCTTAAATAAAATAATACATAGATTTTGGCAGGCTGTTATTAATGCCTGCCAATTTTGATATCGGAGAAGAAAATGGAAAAGAATTTACCAGAATTTTTAATTGAAAAAATTGAAAAACAATATGATGTACTATCAGATGAAATTATTAATGGTTTAAAAGAAGATAAAAAAACTACTTTTAGAGTAAATAGAATAAAATCAAATTGCCTTGAAATAGAAAATGTTTTAAAAGAAAATAATATAAAGTTTTCAAAACCAAATTTTTTTGAGGATGGTTTTATTATTGAACAAAATTTAGAAAGCCAAATAAGAAATTTAAAGATATATGAAGATGGAAAAATCTATATGCAAAGTTTATCATCAATGATGCCAGTTTTAGTCTTAGAACCAAAAGAAAAAGAAAATATTTTAGATATGTGTTCAGCGCCTCGGAGGAAAAACTAGTCGGAATAGCAAGTTTAACTGAAAATAAGGCTTTTATTACAGCTTGTGAAAAGAATAAAATTAGGTTTTCTAGATTAAAATATAATTTAGAAAAGCAAGGTGTGAAAAACTATAATTTGATGCAAGAAGATAGTAGATTTTTAAATGATTATTTTAAATTTGATAAAATCCTTTTAGATAGTCCATGTTCACGGGTCAGGAACAGATGGAGTTTTTGAAGAAAGTTTTACACAAGAATTAGTAGATAGAATTGTTAAAGTCCAAGAAGCACTTTTAAGAAAAGCTTTAAACCTTTTGAGTATTGGAGGAGAACTAGTGTATTCAACTTGTTCAATTTTAAAAGAAGAAAATGAGAAAATAATTGAAAAATTTCTTGATAAAGCTGAAATTATTTGTTTAGAAAAGTTTAAAGATAGTAAAATTAACTATTTGCCAAGTTTGAATGGAACAATTACAGTTTGTCCAAATTCATATTATGAAGGATTTTTTATAGCAAAATTAAAGAAAAAAATTTAAGTTGACAATAATTTAATTGTATAGTATAATTTTAATAGTTTAAATTGTTCGGAAATCATTTAAATATTTATTTTTAAATTCTCTTAAAAGAGGATTTATTTGTTTTGAAAAGAGATTAAAGTAAGGAGAAATTGAATGAGAAAAGAAAATAAGAAGCCTGAGTTAGTAGCAGGTGTTTTTTCGCGTAGTCAAAAAGGCGGAAAAAGAGCAAACTATAAACCTGTTGAATCTCAAGCTAGTCAAAAGAAGAAAAACAGTAAAGAAAACTTGGCCATTGTGAATGTGGAGACTAGATCTTTAGCTGTTGTAAAAAAACAGGAAACAAGAATAAAAAAGAATTACAATGAAAGAAAATATCAAGAAAATATTTTTAAAAGGAGTAGTAAAGATAATTTAAAAATTATTCCTATTGGAGGAATAGAAGAAATTGGAAAAAATATGACAGTTTTTGAGTATGGTGATGATATTGTCATAATTGACTGTGGTGTTGCGTTTCCAGAAGATGATATGCTAGGAATTGACCTTGTAATTCCTGATTTTACTTATTTAGAAAAAAATAGAGATAAAATTAGAGGATTAGTAATTACTCATGGTCACGAAGACCATATTGGTTCAATTCCATATTTCTTAAAACAAATTAATGTTCCAATTTATGCTACAAAATTAACTTGTGGATTAATTAATAATAAGCTTGAAGAGCATAATTTAGTTAACTCTACAACAATGAAAATTGTAAATTCAGGACAAACCATAGTTTTAGGAAAGATAAAAGTTGAATTTATTAGAAGCAATCATAGTATTCCTGATTCTGTAGCTTTAGCAATTCATACGCCAGTTGGAACTGTTATTCATACTGGTGACTTTAAAATAGATTATACGCCAATAGATGGTTCAATAATTGACTTAGGAAGAATTGCAGAGCTTGGAAATAAAGGAGTTTTAGCCCTTCTATCAGATAGTACAAATGCTGAAAGAAAAGGTTTTACAATGTCTGAAAAGAGCGTGGGTGAAGTATTAGACAAACTATTTGTGACTAAAAAGAGGATAATAGTTGCAACATTTGCTTCAAATGTTCATAGAGTTCAACAAGTTGTAAATAGTGCTATTGAAAATAAGCGAAAAATTGCTGTTTGTGGAAGAAGTATGATAAATATGATAGAAACAGCGATAAAGCTTGGTTATATTATTGCACCAGCAAATTTATTTATAGATATTGATATGATTTCAAATTATACAGACGAACAATTAGTAATTATTACTACTGGAAGCCAAGGAGAGCCTATGTCAGCGCTTACTCGTATGGCAAATGGAGAGCATAAAAAAGTTAGCCTAACTCAAAATGATTTAGTAATTATTTCAGCAAATCCAATTCCAGGAAACGAAAAATTTGTTGGAAAAGTTATAGATGACTTGATGAGAATAGGAGTAGAAGTCGTTTATAGTTCATTAATGGATGTTCATGTTTCAGGTCATGCTTGTCAAGAAGAGCAAAAATTAATGATTGCATTAGCAAAACCAAAATATTTTATACCAGTCCATGGTGAATATAGACATCTTATAGCTCATATTGAGACAGCAAAACAATTAGGATATAACAATAGCAATACGTTTATTATGCAAAATGGAAAAGTTTTAGAGTTAAATCAGAATGAAGCTAAGTTTAGTGGTTTTGTTCCAGTGGGAAAAGTTATGGTTGATGGATTAGGTGTTGGAGATGTTGGAAATATTGTTTTAAGAGATCGTCAACATTTATCTTCTGATGGACTTATAATTGTTGTTTTGACAATGGATTCTGGTTCAGGAGAAGTTATAGCTGGTCCAGATGTAATTTCAAGAGGATTTGTTTATGTTCGTGAGTCAGAAAATTTAATGGATGAAGTAAAACAAATGTTAAATGAGCTAGTTCAAGAATGTTCAAAAGGTGAAATAAGAGATTGGTCAAGTATAAAAAATATGATTAAAGATAATTTACGCTCATATATTTATCAAAAAACAAAAAGAAATCCAATGATTTTACCAATTATTATGGAAGTTTAATGAAATATGGCAATATCAAGCTATATGAAACTTGGTATTGCTTTTCTATTGTTTTTGAAAAAAATAATAAAATGTGATAAAATTAATACAGTGATGACCAGTAAGTCGTCCAAAAAATGTGAAGGGAGGTTATAGTATGACCAAACTGGAAAAGTTTTTCTGGTATGAGGATTATAATGAAGATACCGGGATGCCAGTAAAAGGGGAGCCCAGGTATGAAGCCTGGAGCGTTGCAATCATTGTTCTGATGATAATTGTAGTTGTACTATAATCCATCCGCGGGGAGTCTGGAAACAGACTCCCAATTTTATTTTTTAAATTTTTGAAAAAAGTGTTGACAAACTTAAATGAATAGTTTATAATCTATACTTGTCAGGGGTAAACTGATAGAATATAATATGCAGGTGTAGTTCAATGGTAGAATTCCAGCCTTCCAAGCTGGCTATGCGGGTTCGATTCCCGCTACCTGCTCCAACTTTAATAAAAAGTAATGAGTAGAAAAACTACTCTTTTTTCATATATAGATAAAATTAATTTTATAATGCAGGTATAATTTAGTGGTAGAATGTCATGCTTCCGACCTGATAGCGAGGGTTCGATTCCCTCTACCTGCTCCATTAAAGAACACAAAATGTGTTCTTTTTTCGTAGCAAAAAGAATAAGTGGAGGGAATCGAAAAGGAGTGGTCCGGTTTTGGCGATTGCAACGGCAATCGTCGAAATTGGACAGAAGAGGTAAAAGAACAGGATGATGGTTCATCATTTCCATTAAATGAAGAAATTTTAGATAGAGCAAATAAACTATTTGAAGTACCATCACAAGATGAAAATATGATTATTATAAAAGTAAATGAATGAAAAACAAATTATATGATTAAATTATGGTTCAAAGTCAATAGTTGGGGTGTAACTTTCTGAAAATAGTTTCACCTCAATATTTTTTTGAGTTTTAATCATTT
>CANQOG010000029.1 GCA_947625415.1 uncultured Clostridia bacterium | reverse complement strand
GGAAATCTCAAAAATCAATAATCAAAGCAAGTTTAAGATTTTTATAAAGAGAAATCCTACTAAAAATTTATGCTATCCAATTTACCCCTGAAAATTGCTTAAATATTAAATATATGCTATAATATATACAGTTTGTTATTAGAGGTGAATTATGGAAAAAACCAAAAATGAATCTATAAAAAATGTATTAAAAAAGCTATATAAAATATTAACTAAAAGACAAAAAATATCTTTTCTAATAATTATACTAATTATGATTATATCTGCTGGATTGACACAAATTACACCTAAAGCTATTGGATGGTTAACAGATGATATTTTAACGCAAAGTGAAATAGCATTTGCTAAAGTTATACCATTCTTAATTTTAATATTAGTTGTAAATGTTGTAAATGAAGTTATAAAAATTGTTAGAAGAGTTATGGTAGAAGATACAGCAACAAGAACGGAAAAACAAGCAAGAGGAATGGTAATAAAATCTTTGCTTATGGCTCCATTGTCATATTTTAGGGAAAATATGACAGGAAATATACATGGAAGAATGAATAGATGTTTAGAAGGAACGGTAAAATTAGAAAAACTATTATTTATGGATTTTGCACCAGCAATATTTAATAGTATTGCTGCAATTATAACAATATTTATTACTTTACCATTTGTGTTAGCTTTGCCAATGATGTTAGTAATACCAATTGGAATATTTATAGTATTTAAACAAATAAATAGTCAAAAAGGAATAAGAGTAGAGCTTTTAGAAAGTAAGGCACAAATGGATGGTACTATTGTCGAATTAATAAATGGTATAGAAGTTATAAGAATTAGTGATAGTGTAGATTTTGAAACAAATAGATTTGACAATAAGTCAGAATTTTTAAGAAAAAAGGAAATGAAACATCATAAAGCAATGGCTTTATATGATTGTTTAAAATTTGTAAATCAAGCTTTTTTTACAGTATTAATAATTGGAATTTCAACTTATTTAGCAACTAAAAATATAATATCTGTAGGTAATGTATTAACAGCATATTTATGTTTTAACCAATTAATAAAACCTTTAGAGGAATTGCATAGAATATTTGATGAATTGTCTGAATGTACAGTTTTAGCAACAGATTTCTTTAAAATGGTAGAAATACCTAATGACTTTTCATATAATGAAATATCAGATAAAAAAGAAAAAGTAGATGTAAAGCCAATTGTACAAATTAAAGATTTAATGTTTTACTATAATGAAGATAAAGACAAAGTAATATTAAATAACTTTGACTTATCAATAGATAAAGGTATGTTTTTAGGAATAGCAGGTCCAAGTGGATGTGGAAAATCATCACTAATTAAAGCAATTTGCAAGTTAGAAAAAGGCTATGGAACTATAATAATAGATTCAAAGAATATAAGTTCATTAAATAGAAAAGATATATCTGAAATAATTGCTTTAGTTCCACAGACTCCATTTTTAATAGCAGGTACAATATATGAAAATATATGCTATGGAATTGATAGAGAAGTTTCAATAGAAGAAGTAGAAGAAGCGGCAAAAAAAGCCTATATTTATGATTATATAAATGAATTACCAGATAAATTTAATTCTGTGATATCAGAAGGTGGAAATAATCTGTCAGGTGGACAAAGACAAAGAATAGCAATTGCTAGAATATTTTTAAGAAAACCTAAAATTCTGATATTAGATGAGGCAACATCAGCTTTAGATAATACATCAGAAAAACATATTCAAACAGAAATAGAAAAATTGCAAAAAGAAAATAATACCACTATTATATCAATTGCGCATAGATTAACTACTTTAAAAAACTGTGATAAAATTATAGTTTTAAATAAAGGAAAAATTGAAGAAGATGGAAAATATGATGAATTGATTGAAAAAGGTGGAATATTTAGTGATATGTATTACGGAAAACTAAAATAATATGAATAGATAAATTTTTTATAAAGAAAAATTAGAATTAAAATTTTCTAGTTTTTCTTTTTTTAATATTGACAATTGAGTATATATTCAACTATAATATAAGTATAAGGTTGAATAATCATTCAACTGTTTGAATTTAAAATATTATCAAATTAATGAGCTTAGTAAAGGAGAAAAGAAATGTCAAAAAATGAATTTATTTGTGACTGTAATATAATTCATGGTGAAGTCGTGTCTAAAGTCTCAAAACTTATGACTAAAAAAGAGGATAGCTTTAATAGACTTGCTGAATTTTTCAAGATTTTAGGAGATACAACGCGAGTTAAAATTTTATATGCAATAGATAAAAATGAAATGTGTGTGTGTGATATTGCAAATGTTTTAAATATGAGTAAATCTTCAATTTCTCATCAACTTGGAACTTTGAGAAGAAGCGGAATTGTTAAATGCAAAAGAGTTGGTAAAGAAGTTTTTTATATGTTAGATGATAATCATGTAAAAGAAGTATTTGAAGTAGGATTTGAACATATAGAGCATAGAAAGTAGGTGATTTAAAATGCATGAACATGAAGAACATTGTGAAAAAAATAATTTAATAAAAATAATTGTTTCTATAATATTTTATGTAGTAGCTTTTGCTGTAAAAAATGAAATTGTAAGTAAAGTGTTGTTTTTAATTTCTTATATTGTGGTTGGATTTGAGGTTTTGAAGGAAGCTGTAGAAAATATTTTTAAAGGTGAAGTTTTTGATGAAAACTTTTTAATGGCTGTTGCTACAATTGGAGCATTAATAATTTCTGAATTTCCTGAAGCAGTTGCAGTTATGCTTCTTTATCAAATTGGAGAGTTTTTTCAAGATCTTGCGACAGAAAAATCTAAAAAGTCAATAGTAGATTTGATGAATATAAAACCTGACAAGGCTATAGCTTTAGTAAATGGGGAAGAAATAGAAATGGCTCCTGAAGCAATAAAAATTGGAGCTGAAATTTTAGTAAAACCTGGTGAAAAAATTCCATTAGACGGAATTGTAATAGAAGGAGATTCTTTTGTTGATACAAAAGCTTTAACAGGAGAGTCTGTTCCTAGAGCTGTGAAAGCTGGAGATGAAGTTTTAAGTGGAGGAATTAATCAGCAGGGAATTTTAAAGATTAAAGTTATAAGAGAGTTTGGAGAATCAACAGTAAATAAAATTTTAGAGCTTGTCGAAAATGCAAGTGAGCAAAAATCAAAATCTGAAAATTTTATTACAAAGTTTGCAAAAGTTTATACTCCGACAGTTGTAATAATTGCGATTATTTTAGCAATTTTCCCAGCTCTTTTAGTAGATGGTCAAAATTTTGAAACATGGATTTATAGAGCTCTATCATTTTTAGTTGTTAGTTGCCCATGCTCTTTAGTGATATCAATTCCATTAAGCTTTTTTGGAGGAATTGGAGGAGCTGCTAAAAAAGGAGTTTTAATTAAAGGAAGTAATTATATAGAAAGATTGGCTAAAGTTAAAATTGGTGTTTTTGATAAGACTGGAACATTAACAAAAGGTGAATTTAAAATTCAAGAAATAAAAAATATTGATATTGAAAAAGATGAATTATTAGAACTTGTCTCATATTCAGAAAGTTACTCAAACCATCCAATTGCTAAAGTTTTAATATCTGAATATGGTAAAAACATTGATAAAACAAAGATTTCTAATGTAAAAGAAATTTCAGGTCATGGAGTTAAAGCAACTGTTTTTGAAAAAGAAATTTTGGCTGGAAATGATAAATTATTAAAAGAAGAAAATATTGAATTTAAAGAAGAGAGTTTAGTTGGAACTGTTATTTATGTAGCAATTAATGGAAAGTATTGTGGATATATATTGATTTCAGATAAAATAAAAGAGGATGCAAAAGAGGCAATTTCAAATTTGAAGAAAGTTGGAGTTACAAAAACAGTTATGCTTACAGGTGATAAAGAAGAAGTTGCAAATAGTGTTGAAAAAGAGCTTGAAATAGATGAGACTTATAGTGAACTTTTACCAACAGATAAAGTAGAAAAAGTAAAGGAATTAATCTCAAATAAAAAAGAAGAAGAAAAATTATTTTTTGTTGGAGATGGAATCAATGATAGTCCAGTTTTAGCAATTTCAGATATTGGAATTGCTATGGGAGGGATTGGTCAAGATAGCGCAATAGAAGCATCTGATATAGTTTTAATGACAGATGAGCCATCAAAAATACCACTTGCAATAAAACTTGCTAAGAAAAATATGAAAATTGTAAAAGAGAATATAGGATTTTCAATTACTGTAAAAATTTTAGTTTTGATTTTATCAGCTTTAGGAATTACAAATCTTTGGCTAGCAGTATTTGCTGATGTGGGTGTTTCGTTTATAGCAATATTAAATTCATTGAGAATGTTAGGATAATAAAAAAAGACTTGAAGTTTAAACTTCAAGTCTTTTTTGGAGCCACCTGTCAGATTCAAACTGACGACCTATTGATTACTAATCAATTGCTCTATCAACTGAGCTAAGGTGGCAACAAAATTATTATACTTTTTTAAATATAGTTTGTCAACACTAAATTGTAAAAAAATTTAAGTTTCGGAGTTTTATGTTTGTTTTTTTATTATAATAATTTCAAATGTATATTTATTTAACGAATTCTAATATAGTAACAGAAAAATTTCGTTACGCGTTCGGGGCGGACTTTTTGTCAGGGCACTTGTAAATTTTTATGATGCGCCTCTTTCAAAAGTTTTTGAACATTCCTCATCCTAAAAATTAACAAGTTCATCTGCCAAAAATCCTACATTCACGCTTCACTTAATTTTTGTTACCATATTGGAATTCCGTACAAATTTTTAAAAAATACCGAAACTTAAATAAAAAAATACTTTTATTTTAAAAATGTTTGTGATATAATAATTAATGTTTTAAAATGTGAAAGGATGAATATAATATAATGAAAATAGGAATTGTTGGACTTCCAAATGTTGGAAAAAGTACTTTATTTAATAGTATAACAAAAGCTGGGGCAGAGTGTGCAAATTATCCGTTTTGTACAATAGAACCAAATGTTGGAATGGTTACTGTTCCAGATGAAAGAATAGATAAGCTTGCTGAAATTTATAATCCACAAAAAATAACTTATGCAACAATTGAATTTGTTGATATTGCTGGTTTAGTAAAAGGTGCGAGTCAAGGTGAAGGTCTAGGAAATAAATTTTTATCACATATAAGAGAAGTTGATAGCATTGTTCAAGTTATAAGATGCTTTGAAGATAGCAATATTGTTCATGTTGATGGAAGTGTTAATCCAATAAGAGATATTGAAACAATAAATATTGAACTTTGTTTAGCTGATTTAGAAACAGTTCAAAAAAGATTAGATAGAGCAAAAAAATCTTTAAAAGCTGACAAAAAATTTCAAGTAGAAGTCGATTTATTGGAAAAAATTGGAAAAGCTTTAGAAGATGGAAAGCCAGCTAGAAGTCTTGTATTAAATGAAGAAGAAATGGATATAATAAAAGATAGTTTTCTACTTACAATGAAACCAATGTTATATGTCGGAAATATTGCTGAAAGTGAAATTGAAAATCCAGATAGTAATCCAAATTTGCAAAAACTAAAAGAATTTGCTAAAAATGAGGGTTCTGAAGTTATTCCTTTATGTGTTAAAATTGAAGAAGAACTAAGTGGATTAGATAAAAATGATGAAAAAGAAATGCTTGAAGCTCTTGGATTAGAAGAATCTGGATTGGATAAGTTAATTAAAGCAAGTTATAAATTGCTAGGACTTATAAGTTATTTAACAGCTGGAGAGCCAGAAGTTAGAGCTTGGACGATTCCGTTAAACACCAAAGCTCCAAAAGCTGCTGGAAAAATTCATTCTGACTTTGAAAAAGGTTTTATAAGAGCTGAAGTAGTTGCTTATGATGATTTTATTAATAAAGCTAGTGGTTCAATGGTAACAGCTAAAGAAAAAGGATTAGTAAGGTCAGAAGGAAAAGATTACATAATGCAAGATGGTGATATAGTTTTATTTAGATTTAATGTCTAAAAATGCGTTGAAATAGCTAAAAACGAAAAAAATGTAAAAAAAGCAAAAAAAATTTAAAAAATACTTGCATTATAAAATGTATAAGGTTATAATAATTATAGAGTTTTAAAATTAATGTTTGAGAGAGGTTTTGAAATGATGAAGAAAGAAAAATTAGTTATAAGTTTGATAGTTATGATATGTTTAATATTTATACTTACTGTTAATACGTTGGCTTCTGGTGATTCTTCAATAACAGTTAGACCAAATCCAAATTCAACTGCTTCACCATCAACAAATTCATCTGTTTCAATTGGTGGAGGAAATAATAATGTTGGAGCTGGACTTAGCAATGGAACTAATCAAACAATTAATCCAGGAAATAATGTAGGTGCTAATAGTGCTGGAACTGGTTCATCATATAGAAATATGGCTGCTTCAACTAATACAGATAATAAAGCTAGTGGCTTACCATATACTGGTTCAAGTGGATATGGAGTATTTTTTGTTATAGTAGCTTTAGCTGTATCTGCAGTTTATGCATACAAGAAAGTTTCAGATTATAATATTTAATTAATATAAAAATTTCCTCTAGATTTTCTAGAGGATTTTTTATTTTATTTTTTTGTAATTTGTATTGAAAATAAAAAAGTAATTTGATATAATTTTTATAAATTCTTTTAAAATTGAGAGGAAATTTTTTATGTTAGATGATGACAAAAGACCATTTCTTGATGCTGAAGAACTTACAAATGATGCTTTACAAAGTATTAGTAAAGATGTTAAGTTAGAGGAAAATGATTTAAGTCTTGATGAGAAAATAAGTTCATTAACAGTTCAGGAATTATTAGAAGAACTGAAGACAGATGATTTTGAAAAGCTTTATATAACTACTGCTGCAAGGTCTAATACTCCTAATATGGAGGAGATTCCAGATGACCAAGTATCTCAAGTTCAAAGTGTAGCTGAATATCAGTTAGCTAAAATGCTACCTAATCAAGAAATTGATGAAAAAACTAAAGAGAAATTAAAATCAGCTTCAAATTTTTATATGATTCCTAGAGTAGCTGAATATAAATTTAATGTCGGAAGTAATAATGAAATGAAAGAAACAAAATTTTTTCATACAGTAAATGATGTTGAAGGATATTGTTTATATACTGTTATTGGAGAAAATGATGTTACACTTTCTACAAACGCTAAAAATGCAATAGAAAAATATGTTAGAGAATCATATTCAAATGAAATTGCTTCTAAAGAATTAAGTGTTGATGAGGTAGTAGAAGAATTTACACCACATAATTTAAATGATTTATATTCTATGGTTGGAGATGAACATCCATTTTCAATGAGGTTTTTATCTGATAGAGTTGACGAATTTGTTAAAAGCAAAGGAATTTCTGAAAAAGCTGTTGGTACGAGAGAAGTTATGTTAGATGAATACGATAATTTATCAGAAGAAACTAAAGTTACTTTAAGAGAAGAACCTGAAAATAAATTGCAAGAACAAGAAAAAGAGACTTTAGAAGAACCAGAAGGAAAAGATGGACAAGTTATAGATAAAGAAACTTCTAAAGTAAAAGATGAAAAAGGAAAAGAAAAGCAAGAGAAACACTATGAAAGTATTGTTGAAAAAATAGCTAGAATAAATCGTGTTAACCCTGCTGTTGTAAATACGAGAGTTATTGAAAATTTTGAAAAAGTTGAAGAAGATACAGGAATTCCACTAAAAGGAAGGTATCAAAGAGGACAAGTTGTTGCTGTTAGAATTCCTTATAAATTGGGATATAGAACATTTTTAGCAGATAGAGCTACTGGAATGACAATTGATGGAAGAGGAAGTTTAGATAGAAAACCTGGAAAGCTACGTGATTATGATGAGATTGAAGATTATTTTAGGTTTAAATTAAGAGATGGAACAGATGGTGGAGATGGCGGGAAGCCATTAAGATATGATGAAAATAGAGATTATACAACATATATTGATGAACATGGAGATTTACAAGAACAAAAATATATTAATAATGGAAAAAAACAAGATATGTTGCGTGATGAAAGAGAAAGATATTTAACAGAAGTTGGAGAGGCTGATAAAAGATTAGCAGAAGCAATTGAGGAATATCAAAAACATTCAACACATGAAAACTATCAGAAGGTTAGAGAGATAATTCAACAAAAAGTTGATATTGATAATAAATATAATGCTTTGGATGAACAAAGAGAAGTTACAGAGAAAACTAAAGAAAATACAGAGTATGTTATAGGAAGAGATTTAGATAAAGATGATAGTAAAAAAACTCCATTTGATGATGATGATTTAAGAAGATAGTAAGTAAATGTGTTATTAATAAAATTTTAATAAATAAAAAATAAGGAGGAAAAAATGGAATTATTTTTAAATACTTCAGCACCTGTAATGATTTTGCTAATAACATTAGTAATAGCATCAGTAATTTATTTAAGTAGAAAGGCTGAAATAGCATGGCCTTTAATAATATTAATGGCTTGTATAGTAGGATATTTAATTTATCATTCTGTAACTTTAGACAATTTGGAAAAACGGTAGTGAGTTAATTTCTACAGTATATCACTGTATAGCATGTGACTTAATTTATATGTTATTATCATTTATTGCATATTTATGGGTTGATGATATTATTGCTAAAAAGAAAAAAATAAAAAGTTATGATGATTCTTTAAGCTGGTTTTGGAACAAAGTATAGGAGAGTATTATGGGAAAATTATTTGTTATAGAAGGAACTGACGGAAGTGGTAAGCAGACTCAACTTCAAAAACTGGCTGAAAGATTAAAAGAAAGCAATATAGAGTATAAAACTGTATCTTTTCCAAATTATGATAGTCCATCATCAAGTTTAGTAAAAATGTATTTATCTGGTGAATTTGGAACAGATTCTCAAAAAATTAGTCCTTATATAGCTTCTACATTTTATGCAGTTGATAGATATGCTACTTTTAAAAAAGAATTTGAAGAATTTTATAATAATGATGGAATTATTTTAGCTGATAGATATACTACGGCAAATATGGTACATCAAAGTGGTAAAATTGGTGACTTAAAAGAAAGAGAGAAATTTTTAGATTGGCTTTTTGATTTGGAGTTTGGTATATATGGGCTTCCAAAGCCTACAGAAGTTTTCTTTCTTAATATGCCACCAGAAGATGCTGAAATGTTAATAAAAGATAGAGCAAATAAATTTTCTCATGAAACAACAAAAGATATTCATGAAAGAAATCCAAAACATATTGAAGAAAGTTATAATGCGGCTTGTAGTTTGATTGATAAATATAATTGGTATGAAGTCAAATGTGTTAAAAATGGAAAGATTAGAACTATTGAAGATATACATGAAGAAATATATAATGAAGTTTTGCGTAAGTTAAAGTAAAGGATGTTTAAAATTGAGTAAGATAGGTTTTTTTGGAGGGAGCTTTAACCCTCCAACTCTTGCGCATTTTGAGATTATAAAAAATGCGTTAAAGGAATTTAATTTAGATAAAATTGTTGTTGTTCCTATGGGAGATAAATATCAGAAAAATGGTTTAATTTCATTTGAACATAGATATAATATGCTTTTAAAAATGTTTGAAAATGATAATAGTGTGGAAATATCGCGAATGCAAGCAAATCAGGAAAAAATTTCTTATGCAGTAGACTGTTTTAGAGAAATTGATGAAAAATATAAATCTCATGAGAGATTTTTTATTATGGGGCTTGACAATTTTGCTAAAATTGAAACTTGGAAAGATGGAAAAAAACTTGTTGATAATAGAAACTTTATTGTTTTTGAGAGAAATGATTATGATTTTCAAAATAGATTTTCTAATAATGTAAAATTTGTAAAAGTAAATAATGATACAAGTTCGAGTTTGGTAAGACAAAAGATAAAAACTGAAGGCAATTATGAAGAGATGGTTTTGCCAGAGGTTGCAAGTTATATAAATCAAAAAGGACTGTACAAATAAAGGAGAATAGACTTGAGAGGAAAGTTCGTTAATTTTTGTATGGCTTTGCTTAATGTCTTACTAGGTTTAAGCATATTAACTTATGCTTTTAAAATACCTAGAGAGATTACAGAGCTAACTGTTCAAGAAAGTAATATAGTTAATATAATAAAAATAGTAATTTATGCTGGATTAGGTCTTACAACTTTTTTAAATGTAATACATTATTTTTTAAATGACAGAGATGGAATGAGAAAAACTGGCTATATGATAGCTCTTTTTTCTATTTCATTTATATTTATAAAAGAATGGCCTATTTGTTTATTTAATATTATTGCAGGTTTAATTATTGCTATTTCAACATTTAGAGAGCGCTGGATGGAAACCAATAGTATCACAGCAATTTCTGTTATTGGTATTATTGCTATTATTTTAGTAGTTCCTATATTAGGTTGCTTTACATATAAGAGTTTAGGAGCTTATGTTTTAAAAAAAGAAAATGAAAAAGAGCTTGCTTATAATACAGATTATTTTAAATATGTTTCACCATTAGATTTGCCTCCATATATAAATGTCAAAAAAGATGGAAAATATGGATATATAGACCAAACAGGCGCCACTGTTATTGATTTTAAATATGATTTTGCAAGTCCTTTTATAAATATTCATTTATATAATAAAACTTTTCAAGTTGCTTTAATTTGTGAAAATGGAAAATCTCAAATTGTTATGAAGAACTTGAGAAAAGTTATGACATATAGTAGTGAATCAATGGATGAGGATTATGAGGCTAAATTAAGAGAACTAGAAGATATTTATTATAATACTTTTAAACAAACTGAAAAAATGGAATATGAAATAGAGACAGATTATAATAGTTCTTATAGAGTTGAAGCTTATGAACAACAACCAGAAGATGGGTTTACAATATATAATTATAGTGATCAATATGATATATGGGTTTCAAAATCTACTTTAGGTTATGGAGATTCTTATTATTTGGTTGGAAAAGATGAATCAACAAGAATAAGACTTCCTCTTGAATGTGAAAAATTAGATTATGATGATAAATATTTATACATATTCACTAATGGAACAATTCCATTTTATGATATTTCAAATAATAAACAGGGCTGGTTTTCAAGCGGTGGAAGTAAAGTTGTTCTTTCAGGAAAAGCTCAAATTTTAGATGTTTTGAGTGATGAAAAGGTTTTAATTAAAAATCTTACAAATAATACAATTTATTTTATAAATCGTGATAATGAGCAAGTATCAGATACTTACAAAGAAATTTTTATTTGTGGATATGATAGATTTGTTGTTAAAAATAGTAAAAACAAATATATGGTTATAGATTCAAATTTTCAAAAAGTTTTTGAATCTGAATGGGATTTTGTTGATACATCTTTAGCTCAAGTTGGTGTTTTTCTTTTTGGAAATTTAAAAGATTGGGAAGCGCAATTTAATGACTATGATTTTGCTGAAAATATGAATTTGACAATGATAGATTATATGGGAAATGTTTTAATGGAGAATGTTCAGCAATGTTATGGTAAATATTACTATATATCAGAAGATGATAAAAAATCTAATTCTGAAAAATATAGTGAATTTATTGAAAGTTTAAAAGTTATGAAATATGATTATATTGGCGACCAGTTCTACAAATAAAGGGGATAATTTATATGGGAATTTTTAGAAATATACCAAATTGGGTAATAGTTTTAATTTTAATAATAGCGCCACCTATTGGAAGTATTTTAATAGTTTTAAAAGTTATTGATAAATCCGGTGATGAAGCTTGTAGGAAATTATTTAATTCTGCAAATTTTGAAAGAATGTTTGATAGTGTATATACTGTTTCTAATAAGGTGAGTCATAAAGCTGATAAATTAAAAAAGATGAAAAGAAAAAAGTCTATATTGAAAGTATTTTTTATTATTCAGTTTGTTTTTTCATTATTTTGTTTTGTTGGGCTAGTATCAGATATAGTATCTGATAATACAGATAATCTGGAAGGTGCTTTTCTTGTTAATGCTGTTACATTAGGAATTTTAGTTCCACTTTCTATATCATTTTTTAAATTATCAAATTTGATTACGAAAATTGAAACATATCAAAATCTTATACTAATAAGAGATATTTATGATACTAAGAAAATAGCAGAATATTTAGGATGTTCACGTTTAGAAGTTTTAGATTTTACTTCATATATGATTAGAGAAGGCTTTTTAGATTTAGATCTTGAAAATGATAATCTTGTTAGACCTAAAGAATATATAGATCCTGCTAAAGTATTTTCGATAACTTGTCAAAATTGTGGAGCTAAAAACAAATATGTTAAAGATAAAGAAAATAGATGTGAATATTGTAATTCTATTTTAAGTTTAAATAAATTATAAAAAAAATTCCTCTTAAAAAATAATTTTAAGAGGAATTTTTTGAATAAAAAGGAAAAATTTCCTAATAATATCTTTATGGAAAATGTAAAGAAAAAAAGTTATTTGGAGTATATTTCATATTTTATATTTTATAGTTTTATTGGTTGTATTTTAGAGACTTGTTTTGGGCTTTTCACAAAAGGAGTAATTGAAAGCAGACAAAGTTTTTTATTTGGACCATTTTGTGTCATATATGGAATAGGAGCAGTATTAATTATTTTCTTTTTATCTAATTTTAAAGATAAGCCATTAAGATTATTTTTATTTTCATGTTTGATAGGAACTATTTCAGAATTTTTAATGAGTTATTTTTGTGAAAAAATTTTTCATTTTAAGTGGTGGGATTATTCTGGAATGAAATTAAATATAAATGGAAGAACATGTTTATATTTTTCCGTGATGTGGGGAGTATTAGGAATTATTTTAATTAGATATGTAAATCCATTATTAGATAAAGTTTTTGAATTTTTAAAAACTAATGTAAAGGAAGAAGTTTTGAAAATCAGTTTAGCTTTAGTTTTGGGATTTTTAATTTTTGATGCTAGTGTTTCATATATTGGATTAAAGTCATTTTATTCTAAAATCGTAAGGGATTTTGATTTTGACTTGAAAACTTCTGAAATTCGGACGGGAATATAATAGAAAATAAATTATTTAGCGAAGATAATATGCTTCTTATATATCCTAATATGCAAATTGCTGGAACGAAATATAATAACATATATATTAATAGTTTATATAAAAATAAAAAGAAATATTATTTTAGAGTTTTTTCAAAAAAATAAGACAAGCGCTATGCAAGAGCTTGTCTTTTTTGATTGAAGTCCAACAGATTGGATATTGGGTTTGTTTTCTTTGTTTCTTGTTTCTTTTTGTTTAAAGCTTCTTCTTGGGCTATTTGTTTTGCTTGACGTTCAGCCATAGTTTCAGCAATTGCTTTTTGATATACAAAATGTGTATTTTGAGTAATTTTTGCCCAATTATATTCAGATTTAACTTTAGCTTTAGCATTTTTTACAACTTCATCAGCTAGCTTATGGTCAAATAGAAGAGCGAGAATTGAATCAGCTAAACTATTTGGATTTCCAGTGTATGCTTTCATTCCAGTAACTCTATGGTCAACAATTTCATTTAAACCACCAATATCTGAAACAACAACAGGAGTTCCAGATAACATTGCTTCAATAGCAACAATTCCAAAAGGTTCATACGTACTAGGAAAAACAGATACATCAGCGCATTTATACATTTTTTTAACATCATTTGAATTTAAGTATCCTGCAAAATAAACTTTTTCTGAAATTCCTAAAGCGTTTACTTCATTTCTTAACTCATCTATCATTCCGCCACGTCCAGCGACGACAAGCTTTGCATCATGATAATATTCTAAAACTTTAGGCATAGCAGCAATTAAATTTTGAATTCCTTTTTCATAAACAAGACGTCCCATGAAAAGAATAATTTTTTCATTATCCATAGCAAATCTACGTCTAAAATCATAGTCTCTATATACATTATTAAAGTTTGATAAATTAACACCATTTGGTATTACATTTATTTTTTCATAAGGAAGCCCAAATAGTCTTTGAAGTTCTGATTTCATATAATTACTATTAACAATAACTTCAGAAGATTCATAAGTAAGCATCCATTCAGTATCATTTATATATCTTTGTTCATCAGTTCTAATTCCACTGTTTCTACCAGCTTCAGTAGCATGAATAGTAGAAATCATAGGAATCCCATAAGAAAATTTTAATGTTTTTGCAGCATAGGCTACAAGCCAGTCATGAGCATGAATAATATCAAAAGTTTGACCTTCTTTAATTAATTCACCAACACGGCTAATCATATTAAAATTAAGTTGCATAATCCAGTCTATAAAATTATTAGGAGCAATCATAAAATTATCAACTCTATTTACTTTAACACCATCATCATCTTCGATGTAAGGAACATCTCCATCTCTATAAGTTACAACTGTAACTTCATGACCATCTTTAATTAGTTTGTGTGATAAGTCATGAACAACTCTGGATATACCTCCAACAATTCTTGGGGGATATTCCCATGATAGCATTAAAATTTTCATTAAACTTTGCTCCTTTCATTTGTATTTAATAAAAATATAGACATAATTCTACTAGTTACACTCATCGTTTACATTCTATATTAAATTTTTGTAAAAGTAAATAATTTTTGACAAAAAAAATATTTCTTTTTTGTTACATAAAAAATAAATTTTTTTCTTTTTTACTATTGTAATTTGTATAATTTTGGTATATATTAATATTATGTGATAAAAAAGAAGAGATATCATGAGAATTTTACTAAGGAGGAAGCTATGCCTAAAAGTGTTGAAATTGAAGTAAAGAAGAATAAAACTAAAAAAAATAGTGTAGAAAAGGGCAAAGCAATTGAAGTTAAAAATACTGCTAAAAAGGAAACTAAAAGAAAGATAACTTCACAGAAAGAAGATAAAGAAAAGCTAAAAAAAGCTTTAAAAAGAATTGAGTCTAAATCAGCAAAATCAACTAAAAAGGAGACTAAACCGACAAAAAAAGTAGCTGATTCTAAACCAAAAAAGACTGAAACTAAAGAAACTACAAAAAAGAATACGAAGGCTTTACAGACGATAAAGTCTGAAAAACCTGTAGTAAAAAAACCAGAATTTTTGCAAGAATATTATGATTTACCATATAGATATAATGAAACTATTGTTACAATACTTGCTCAAACTCCTAGAAGATTATTTGTTTATTGGGATATCTCTGATAAAGATAAAGAAACTTATATAAAAGCTTTTGGAGAAGATTTTTTTGAAAAAACTTATCCAGTTTTGTTAGTACATAATCAAGATTTAAATTATACTTTTGAAGTACCTATAAATGATTTTGCAAATAGTTGGTATTTAGATATTCAAGATCCTAGAACAAATTATGTTGTTCAATTAGGAAGAAAATTCAAAAATATTGAGCAAACAAAAAATATTAATATAAATGCTGTAAAACAAGAACATATTAATTTGCAAAATGATTTTATTTATATTACAGATTCAAATAAGTTAGAATCTCCAAATGACCATATTTTATTTGAGTTATTATCTGATAAAGTTAAATATAGAAATGTGAAAGATGGAACTGAATTTACTAAAGATTTGAAGAACTTGGTAAATGGTTTAAGTGAATCATATCCTAATGAAGCTATATATGAATTATATACAAAGCTATATGAAGACGAAATTGCTAGAGAAGATTTTGGAAGAAAAAATCCAGCGTCAAGTGAATTAGGTTTACCTACTTCTTCTGGTGCGTTTAGAAGTTCTAGGTAATTTATGGGCTTAAGCCCAGGTTAGAAAAGCCTAGGCGATAAGCTCTTTTTGTTGTTTTATTTAAAGAAAGGAAAATATATATGAAAAATATAAAGGGCTATGTTAACTTTGTATTACATGCTCATTTGCCTTATATACATCATCCAGAAAGTGAAACATATCTTGAGGAGGAATGGTTATTTGAAGCAATTTCTGAAACCTATATTCCACTTCTTTTAAATTATCAAAAGCTAGAAGAAGAGGGAGTTAATTTTAGAATTACAATGACAATGACTCCACCTCTTTTAAATATGCTTGATAATAAGCTCCTTCAAGATAGATACATAAAATATTTGAAAAAACATATTGAGCTATGTGAAAAAGAAGTTAAAAGAACTGTATATGATAAAAGACTAAATAAATTGTCAAAATATTATCTTGATAGATATTCAAATGATTTAAAGTTTTTTAGAGATGTTCATAATTGTGATTTAATTAGTGCATTTAAACATTTTCAAGACAAAGGATATTTAGAGATTATTACTTGTGGAGCTACACATGGTTATTTTCCTATTTTATATGTTAATGAAAAAACTGTTAGAGCGCAAATTGGAATTGCAGTAAAAAATTATGAAAAATTTTTTGGAAGAAAACCTCGTGGAATATGGCTTCCTGAATGTGGATATGTTCCAGAGGCTGATAAATATTTGCGCGAATTTGGGATAGAATATGCAATAGTTGAATCACATGGAATCTTATATGCAAATCCAGTTCCTGTATATGGAACATTTGCGCCTATTACTTCTCCAGATGGACTTACAGTTTTTGGACGTGATATGGAAAGCTCTCGTCAAGTTTGGAGTTCTATAAATGGTTATCCAGGCGATTTTAATTATCGTGAATTTTATAGAGATATTGGTTATGATTTAGATTATGAATATATAAAGCCATATATTGCTTCAAATGGAGCAAGAGTTAATACTGGAATTAAATATTATAGAATTACAGGAAAAGACTGTCAAAAAGATTATTATGATGTTCAATGGGCAATGGATTCGGCAGAAAAACAGGCTGGTCATTTCTTTGATTGTAGAAATGAGCAAATTGAAAAATTGTCTAGTTATATGGAAGTTCCACCTATAATTACTTGTCCATATGATGCTGAACTTTATGGTCATTGGTGGTATGAAGGTCCATATTGGTTATATATTTTATTTAAAAAAATTTATTATAATGACTGTAATTTTGAATTAATTACGCCTAGTGAATATATAGATAAGTTTCCTAACATTCAAGTTTCACAACCTTGCCGTTCTAGTTGGGGAGCAAATGGTTATAGTGAAGTATGGCTAAACCCTACAAATGATTATGCTCATCGTCATTTGCATAAACTAGGTAATAGAATGTGTGAACTTGCTTATGATTTTAGAGATGAAAAAGATTCTCTTAAAATTCGAGCTTTAAATCAGGCTGCTCGTGAAGTTGTTTTGGCTCAAAGTAGTGATTGGCTATTTATAATTACAAATGGAACAATGACTCAATATGCTCATAAAGCTATAAAAGAGCGTGTCGGAAGATTTACTAAATTATATTTAGAATTAAAAAGCGGAAAGATTAATGAAGAGTTTTTAAAAGACATAGAGCTTAAAGATGATATTTTTCCAGAGATGGACTATAGAATATATATATAGTTTTGTATAGGATTTTATTTATCTTTGTTGTTAAATAAAAATTCTATACAAAGACTAGAAAGGAGAAGTTATGGAAAATATGACAGTTTATGATAAATGTCAAGCATTAGCTGCCTCAATAAAGTCAAGTTGTGAGTATGTTGAATTTAAAGATATTAAAGACAAAATAATGGCTGAACCTGGTTTAAAAGAAAAAGTTGATGAATTTGAAAAAATTAGATATGAAGAGCAACTTTTAGCAATTCAAGGAGAAGAGCAAAATGTTGCTAAGATGCAAAAATTGCAAGACTTATATAATATTTTAGTTAATGATTCAAGAGTTAAAGAATACTTTGATAAAGAAGTAAAGTTTAATCTTATGATTGCTGATGTAAATAAAATGATTGGTGAAGCAATTAAAGATGTTTTATAAAAAGAGTTTTGAAAAATCAAATCTCTTTAAAAATGCCACTATAGCTCAGTTAGCAGAGCAGCGAACTCGTAACTCGCAGGTCACCAGTGCAATTCTGGTTAGTGGCTCCATATATAAGTTGACAAAAGATTTTTTATTAAATAACAAAGGAGAAATGAAATATGATACTTATTTATTTTGTTGTATCTGTGATTTTGGCTGCGGTAACTTGGGTTTGTAGTCAGCTTGACTGGCGCTATGGTTATATTTTAATGTATATATTTTTATTTTTGACAAGTTGGTGTGTAAGTTTGATTTTTGTTCATCAAGAAGAATATGACAGAAGTAAAAAATATACGCTTATAACTCCAGGTCATTTAATATTTTTAGCAATAGATATTGGTTTATTAATATATCTTTGGAAATGGAAATTAGAAGATTTCCAAACTGTTAAATTTGCTAAATATAAAGCTGTTGTTTTAATGAACTTGCTTCAAGGTAGTTTCTTAATGATATATTATAAATTTCGTGATATTTATGAGCATCTATAAATTTAAAAAATAAAAAACCGAAAATCTTTGAAGTATCTTCGGTTTTTTATTTTTTAAAAATGTTTTTAATAAAAATATAATAAAATTGTTGCTAAATTTTTACATAAATGATACAATATTTCAGTAAACATATTTACTTAAAAAGGTGGTATATATGGAATTAAAATTAACAAATGAAGAAATAGAAGCAATTAAATATTACAAAAATGAAGCTTATGAAAATATTAATCAACTTTTAAATTCTGATAGTCGAGTTGATATTGCCATTCTTACAGATGAAAACCAAGAAGTTAAGATTAATTATGATAAGACAAGTATAATCAATTATATTGATATTATAAGAAAAGTTTATAGTTTAATTTTAAAAAATTATTTTTCAAAAGAAGTTAAAGAAGAATGGGTTTTTTCAAAGATTTGTTCTATTACAGAAATTGAGAAATTAAAAAATGAGCCTTATATTGATAGCTTTTTGATTACAGATGATACGGAAGATAAAATCAAAGATTTAATTGGAATGAATCGTACTATGATGAAAATATATGGAAAAAAAGATGTTCCATATATTAGACTTAAAGATGTATTAGAAGAAAATAATACAGAAGTTTTAATTGCTCCATTTACTAAAGTTATAGAACTTGTAGATGATGTTGAGATTAAAGAAGAAGATAGAATTTTTAAAACATATAGGCTTGTTTTAGAACGTCAAGAGTTTCAAGAAATGAGTGATGACGATAAAACTGCTTTATATAATTATATACTTACAAATAGTGATTTGGTAAATACGACTCTTTTAAATACTGTAAAACTTGAGAAAGAGAATGTTTCAAATTATGAGAATATTCGTGAATTAGAAAAACAGATTTCTGATTTAGAGATTAAAATAAATCAAAAAGAACAAGAAATGGATTATCCAGAGTCTGAAAGAAATGCTGATAATATTGATTTACGAAGCTTGAATGATAAATTGGATATTCTTAAAAATCGTTCAACTGAAATTTTTAATGATATAAAAACTAATAATAAGTTTATAACAGATTGGAAAAAAAATATAACAGTTTATTTAATGGCTGAATGCGCTGATATTGAAGAGGAATTTTTGAATGATATGGAAACAGAAAATGAAAAAGAAGTAGAAGAAATAAAAGATTTATCTAGAGTTCCAGAAATTGAGAAAGAAAAACTAAAAGATGAAAGTTTTGACAACGTTTTACAGCAAGTTAGAAGAGAATGTTTAGATAATAAAACTTTAGTTCAAGATTTAATTAAAGATATAAATAGATTAATAAATAGACAACAAAATTTTGCTAAAATAGCTGGAAATTTAGGAGCTTCATATTCGGCTCTTAATAATAGTTTTGATATGAAATCCAAAGCTGAAAAATTAGATTCTTTAATAAATACAATTAGATTAAAAATTGAAAGTTTAGGAAGTACAAATAGTACAGGAAATGGAAAAAAACTATTAGATATTTATGAAGTAAATAATCAAATTGGAATATTAATAAATTATTTAAATAATCCAAAATCAGCTATTGCTAAATCAAAAATGAATAGATTTGATGAAATGATAGTTGTTGAGGAAAATGAATTAAAAAGAGATATTGCTAAAGCAATTCTAGATATTAGAGGAGAAGCAGAACTTAAAAAATTAAGAGATGATACTCAAATAATTGAAGATAAAAGTCCATTTATGAAGTTTTTAGGAATATTTACTGGGCAAAATAAATTAGACGAATTTTTAATTGAACAGATTCATGTAAGACAAGATTCAATTAAAAAGACATTATCAAAGAAATTAAGACTTGACTATAATTATAGTATTCATGAATTAGTAGCTGAAATTAGAATGTTTATACTTGATAATGAAGATGATGAATTAGTTAATTCTGATGTTGAATGTTTGAAGGAATTGGAAAGAGAACTTGCTAAAAACTTTGTTATAATTGATAGTAAAGTTGAAGATATTATTGCTGAAAAGGAAAGCAAAAATCTTCCTATAAATGCAAAAATTACAAAAAAAGAATTAATTGAAATTGAAACATACAGGTTTCTTAATAAATATGGATATGATGTTACATCTGAAAAACAAGAGCCAGAAGAGATTAAATATGTTGATACAACTGGAGCTGAAATTTCAAGAATTATCGATTACATAAATACGTCAAGAGTTTTAGAAAATTAAATATTAAATGCTTTTACTAAATTTTAGTAGAAGCATTATTTTTATAAATATGAAAAACCACCAGCTAAGTAGCTAAGCTCAATGTCAACAACTTAAGAAAATAAGCAAAGTTATTTTATAAATTCCTTTACTTATTTTCTTATTTTTAAATTCTT
>CANQOG010000028.1 GCA_947625415.1 uncultured Clostridia bacterium | reverse complement strand
ACTGGTAGACGCACAGGACTTAAAATCCTGCGGGACCAATCCTCCCATGCCGGTTCGATTCCGGCCATCTGCACCAAGCGAAGAGATATGAAGTAACATATCTCTTTTTTGTTTCGTAAAGTGGGCGGAATCGAAAAGGAGTGGTCCAGTTTTGGCGATTGCAACAGCAATCGGCGAAACTAGGACAAAAACAATCCCTTTGGATTGTTTTTACGACGCGGCCTTTGGCGTATTCCGGCCATCTGCACCAAAACCTGAGGTTTTTCTCAGGTTTTTTTGTATTTAAAATTATTTAACATTATTTGAAAGCATTTGTATTACTGTATTTTAAGAGTTACTTTATTTTTTACATTTTAAAAATATTCAAAATTATTGAAAAAATTTTTCCATTTTTTTCCCATTTTACCACCCTCTATTTACCACCCTCTTAAAATTAGTTTAATATTATAATGTACAATGAACTGAAAATGCGCATATTAATTGACAACATACAAAATACATATTATAATAAATATATTATGTAACCATAAAAATCTAACATAGAAAGGTTGGTAAAAAATGATTAAGTATCTTATGCGGAAAACTATTTACAAAGATATGGATCACGAAACGCAGGATATGCTCTTACAGCTCATTGCTCGGTATCATGTAATCGAATTTTTTTGTTGCTTTATGTTTTGGCCAGTAGTCTATGCTTTCCCAATCATACCAGTATTCATAATTGACGTATTGGAAGATGGAGAGTTTTCTATGACTACTCAAATTGCACTTATAGCTTTTATGTTAATTTATATTGTGGGTTTTATAGTATTTAATAAAGTGTTCAATAGAATAATGTTCATATTTTCAGAATTGCTGGCAAAAAGAATATACTTTTTAGTATGTACTAAAAAAGGTAAAGCACTTTCTAAAGAAGATTTTGAAACTATTAGGCAAATTAATGAGAATCTGTACCTATTTATAGAAACACAGAATTGTAGGGGCCATTGTTATTCGATTTGTTTTGAGATGTGCAAAGCTCTAAAAAAAGGAGCTATAGAATTTATTGCTACAAAGAAGTTTGCTATAGATAGAGATGACGGAAAAGATTTTACAATGCATGTTCTATATGTTAACAATGGTTGGGCTTTTGACACATATAGTTCAAGACAATATCCAGTTGAAAAGTTGTACAAAATCTACAAGGCAAAAGTTTATAAATCATTTGATTATGATTCGATTTGCGATAAATCGTATGATGAGTTTAGAGACGAACAAGAGCCTGAATTAGCCAAATGGTCTGCAATCAATGATTGTTCCATATTTTGGAAAGAAAAGAAAGAAGAAACTTAAACATTTCACGACTGATTGTAAAACTTACAACCAGTCGTGTTTTTATTTCGTATTTAAGATTTGAATATATTTTTAAAATTACCACTCCCTTAAAATTTAGTTGCAAATAAATTATGAAAATGATAATATATTAATATAAAATTTATCAATAATGGTCACATAATGATGTTTTAAAAAGAAGATAAAATAGTAGTAGAAAATCTAAAATTGAATTTAGTACAAATGAAATAAGGGGATAATTAGTATGAAAAATAAGAAAATAATAAGAAATTGTGCTATAATTTTATCAATTTTAATTTTAATATTGGATATATGTTTATATATAAAACTACAACAAACAAAATCTGACCTTATAGAGTCAAAAGATTCGTATGAATCGCTTGGTTTATTAATACTTATGTCATTTCGATTTGGTTTTGTAGTTTATGGTGTTGGAGCAATATTAATAGTTTGGGTGGAATATTTTTTGATAAAAAGTATAATATATTTGCATAATAAATTAAGTGGAATAAAGCGAGTATTGTCAATTTTAGTAATATCAATTATTGCAATAGCACTATTTAGAATACTTAGCTTAATTATTACTGCGATATTGGTATTTTTATAAATCAAGGTTATTAATTTGTATTGGAGGCAATTTTATGAATTTAAAATTGAAACGATTAAAAGCTAAAATATTTTTAATTGTAAGTATTATATTTGCAATTTTAACTGTGGTTAGTGGATATTTAGTAATTATTCATAAACTAGATGATGTTGGATATTCAATTATACCAATGATATTTGCATTAACATTTAATATATTATATAGAAATTGTAAAAAAGATAAATAATAATAATAGTATTTTGTAAAGTAAATAATTAGATACTAATAAAAGAGGATGGCTGTAAAAAACGAAAAGAGGATAAAATGATTAGTTTAGAATATGCAAATGCTTATAGTGAGGTTTTAGAAATATTAAAGTTTATTTCTAAAGAAGATTATGGGAAAATTCCTATAAATAAAATAGAATTATTTAAGTTAAATTCAAACAAAGAATATGAGTTTACATATAATCCTAAAAAAACATTAGATGAACAAAATGTTTCTAAAAGAGCAAAAGCAATAATAGGAATATTATTTAGAGATTATTGGGCAACGGAAGTACAAAGAGAGAAAATTATCAAAAAACAAAGAAATGATAGATTAATTTTAGAAGAACAAAAAAAGTCATTATATAATATTGATAACATATTAAAAAAACAAAATGTTTGTAGTGAAGTGGAAACAAAAAAAGAAGTTACTGAAATGGTAGTTTATAAAGAAAATTTTATTGCAAGAGTTTTTAATAAAATTAAAAAAATTTTTAAAATAAAATAATTTCTTATATAAAGAAAAAACGAATGAAGGAATTGTTTATGGATAGAAATGAAATATTGAATGAAAGTAGTATACAACTTCATAGCGAAGAAAAAGTTGATACTTCTATTTTAGGGAAGCAAGTATTAGATGAAATGTCAAATACATTATTTACTGATGAAACTGAGAAAGAAATGAAAAGTCAGGAATTGGAATTACAACAACAAAGTAGTTTAGGGCAAGTCGATGTTAGTGGAATTGATTTAAATAATTCATATTTCCATTTTACAAAAAGAGATAATTTAGGAAGAATAAGTAGAGAAGGATTAAAACCACAAATTGGCGATGCTTCAAAAATGAATAAAGAAGAGCAATCAAGAGTATATTTATCACAAGGTGGAAAAGGAATAATTGGAATAAAAAATTCATTTATTCACGAATTTAAAAAATTAAGAATTTGTGATATTCCTGAGGAATATAGAAAGTATTTTGATATAAAAGATTATTCTAGTCAAGAACAAGTTGATGAAAAAAAAGTTTATGATGCTATGGAGAAAAGATTTAAAGATGAAATTTATTTTCAAGTTAGTGCTAAAGAAGGAGAAGATTTTTTAATAGAAGAACAGTGTAATGGCATTTTTAATCCTGAAAGAGATATAAAAGGAAAAGTAAATCATACTATTAGGCCTGAACAATTAACTAGGTTAAGTACAAAAAAAGGAGATACAGCATTTGATATTGTAAGCTATTTATATAATAGATTATTAGAAAATGCTAAAAAAGTAGGAAAAGAAGATGCTGTTAATTCTGTTAAAGAGTTTAATGCAGATTTAAATAGTTTTTTTGAATATATTAAGCAAAGAGAAATTGAGACAGGAGAAAGGTTTTAATAAAGATGGAGGAAAACTAAACAAGATTTAATAGGAATATAATTTACAAGAGTTAGAGTAAAAGTTTTCATAAAGTTTTAACTTTATGGGGACTTTTTGTTTTTTATGTAATATTTACTTGATTATTTGGGTTAATACATATATAATATTGATACAATAATGGGAGAAATAGGTAATAGAGGAATAAAACATGAAGAAAATATTTTTTTTAATTTTAATTCCACTTTTAATTGTTATATTAGTAGGAATTTGGAGAGTAAGAATTGCAACAAATGAACGTGAAATAAAAGAGTCTATTCATGGAATTGTTATAGCTGATAAACTTGCTTTTTATGAAAGCCCAAGGGAAACTAATGTTAAACAAATAAGAGCTTTAAATAAATCTCAAAATGTTTATATCTTAGATGAAGTTGAAGAAAATGGAGTTTCTTGGTATAAGATAAAAGTTGACGGAAAAATAAATGGATATGTTTACAAAGATGGTGTTGATTACTATAAAGAAGTAAAAGGTGAAAAGGTTTTAGTTGCTGATGTTTCACAGTTTGACTTTGATAAAGATTTTCAAACAAAAGAGGATTTTGAGGTCTTTGTTGTTGAAAATAAATTAAGTGGAGTTTATATTAGAGCTGGTGGAAGAGGCTATGGTGAGGAAGGAAATTTTTATGAAGACAAGAGTTTTCAAGAATATGTTGATGCTTGTGAATACTTGAAAATTCCTTATGGATTTTATTTTTTAGATGAAGCTTTAAATGATGATGAAATTAAGGAAGAAGTTAAAGTTATTAAAGAATTTTTAAAAAATAATTCTAGTGAAAATTGCAAGTTGCCGTTAGCCTTAGACATTGAAGACCATGAAGGAAAAGGGCGAGCAGATGATATTTGGTTAGATAGAGCTCCAATTGTTCAAAAGTTGATTGATAGTTTAAAAAAAGAAAAAATAGATGTAATAGTTTATACAAATGCTCGGAACGGCAAATCTTTATTTATCAGATTTAGATACAACATTTTGGATTGCGTATTATCCTAAACTTACAGCAGTTCCAAATTATTGGTATTTTGAAACAGACCAAGATGGAGCATCAAATACTATTTTAAATAAGAAAACTATGGGATGGCAATTTACTGAAAATGGTGTAAAAGATAAAATCTTAAGTGAAGTTGATTTATCATTATTTAAAAAAAGCTTTTTTGAAGACTAGAAATTTTAAATGAATGTTATTTTGTTGGGGAAATTCATTAAGAGAGGATGTTTAAATTAAATGAAGAAGAAACAGAAAAAAGGTTATAAATTATCAGATGAAGTAAAAGAAAAACTAAAGGAACAGGCTGAAGTTAAGAAAGATGAAGAAAATTTAGAAAGCAAGAAAAAGGCAACTAAAAAAGTTCAAAATTCAAAAAAAGATAAAAAGTCTATAAAAAAGGAAGAAAAGAAAAAGGAAAAATTAGAGAAAAAAGAGTTAAAAAAAGAGAAAAAGAACGGTAAATTCAAGTTTTCAAAATTTTTTGAAACAATATTTTGTGTTGCATATTTAGGATTTTTATTATTCTGTATTGGAAAGTTTTTTATGTTAGCAAATTCTAACAAAATATTTTTAATCTTTGGATGTTTAACAACTGTTTTAGCGTTTGGAGATGGCTTTAATTTAATTCCTAGAATTTTTAATAATATAAAAAAAGGTGGAATTGAATATAAAGAATTTTGGTTTGGACTTGGAAATCAAATTTCATCAATAACAATGACATGGTTTTATTTGCTCTTATATTTTGTATTTAAAAAATTATTTCCAGAGAATTTACCTGGAATAGTATTTGAAATATTTATTTGGGTAACTGTAGTTTTAAGAGTTTTAATTTGCTTTTTACCACAAAACAACTGGTATACGAATGAAAGAAGTATTGCAATTTCAATAATTAGAAATTTAATTTTCTTAGTAACTGGAGTTATGGAAATTGTTTTGTTTGCTCTTATTGGAAACAAAGGTAATTTAGGTCTTTGGAAAATATCAATTGCAATTGGTTTAAGTTTTATATTTTATTTACCTGTTGCATTTGGAGGAAAAAAGCATCCTAAACTTGGAATGTTAATGATTCCAAAAACTATATGTTATGTTTGGATTATATGTATGGGGCTTAATTTAGTTGGTAGAGTATAAATTACAAAGGAGACATAGATGATAGAAATTAAAAATGTTAGTACTTCATATTCAAAAGGCGTAAAAGTTATTGATAATATGAATTTAACAATTGATAGTCGGAGTTGTATTTGGGTTTATTGGTCCAAATGGCGCTGGTAAAACAACTACAATTGATATGATAACTGGTGTTCTAGGAATTGATGAAGGTGATATTTTAATTGATGGAAAAAGTATTTTAACAGATGATATTGAGGCCAAAAAGTTATTTGGATTTGTTCCAGATAGTCCTGATGTTTTTGAAAAATTAACTGGGTTAGAATATCTTAATTTTGTTGGTGATGTCTATTCAGTTGATTCAAAAACAAGATTAGAAAAAGTAACTTATTTAGCAAAAGAATTTAATATTTATGATAGTTTAAGAGATAGAATTCAAAGTTATTCTCACGGAATGAAGCAGAAACTGCTTATAATTAGCGTTTTACTTCATAGTCCAAAGAATTGGATTTTAGATGAGCCAATGACTGGTTTAGATCCAAAAGCTTCATATACTTTGAAAAAATTGATGAAAGAACATAGTAAACAAGGTAATACTGTGTTTTTCTCAACACATGTTTTAGAAGTAGCTGAAAAGCTTTGCGATAAAATTGCTGTAATAGACAAAGGAAAAATTGTATATAGTGGAACTCCAGAAGATTTGAAAGAGAAATCAAAAGAAAATTCATCTTTAGAAGAAGCATTTTTGAAAATCGTAGAATAGGAGTACTAATGAAAAGTTTAGATAATGTTATTTTAAAAAATTCTATAAGAAGAGATGAAAGAATTGGAAAAACTAAAAAAGAGAAGTTTTTTGGTGGTGTTTCATTTGTGATTGTTTTTGTTTTTTTGGCAATTATTATGACTTTTACATCAATTTATGTAACAGTAAGATTAGATGAAATTGACCAAACTTACTCATTTGTTAATATTTTGCTTTTAATGAATTTCTTTATTTTATTTACTAAAAGTGTTTTTGAAAGTTTAAATGTTTTATATTTTTCAAAAGATTTACAAATTCTTTTGAGAATGCCGTTAAAACCAATTTCTATTTTACATAGTAAGCTTCAAAATATGATTATTTCTGAATATCCAATGGAAATAGTGATGCTTGCAATTCCAATGATAGTTTATGGAATTTTTACAAAGGTAGAAATTCGGTTTTTATCTTTATATGATAGGAATTTTATTGATTTTGCCGATTATTCCAATAATGATAACATCTTTAGTAATTGGAATTATAATGAGATTTACAAATAGTTTAAAAAACAAAAGCAAATCTATGTATATAACTATATTTTTGACAATTATAATAATGACTATTGTTACAGGACTTTTTAATATAAATTCAAAAATGAGTGTATCAAAATTCGAGAGTGTAATACTTGCTGCTAATGGATTATCTGAATCTATTGCAAATTATTTTGTCTTGATAAAACCAATTATGAGAACTCTTCTAAATTATAATAATATAAATGGAACTATAAATTTTATATTATATATTTTTGAAAGCTTTGCTACATATTTGATTTTACTATTTGTTATGTCAAAGATTTATTTAAAAGGTGTAAAGCGGAACAACTATAAATAGTATTCATGATAAAAGAAAAAAGAAAGCTCTTAAATTAAAAGATTTTAAAAAGAGAAGTGGGCAGGATAGTTATTTATTAAAAGAATTAAAAACCTTGATAAGAACGCCTATATTTTGTTTACAATGTTTTATATTGCCTATAATTTATCCAATTGGAGTTATTGCAATAATGGTAATGTTTATAAATTTTGCAAATCAAATTGGAATTGATGCATTAAAAGAATTTTATGAAAGAATAGTTACAACTTGGGGAATTGCAGTATTTTTATCAATTTCACAAGTATTTTATATGATGAATTTTTCTTCAATAATAGCAATTTCAAGGGAAGCTCAAAATTCAATTTTTACCAAATATATTCCAATTAAATTTGAAAAACAATTTAAGTTAAAATTAAAAATAGGAACTTTTACAAATTTAATTGCTGGAATATTAGTAACATTTGCATATTATTCTGTTATAAAAAATATAATATATTCTTTGTTTGTTTTTATTATTGTATTTTTCTTAAATATAATTGGAGAGAAATTTAAACTTTTAGTTGATTTACGAAACCCACAAGTGAGTTGGGATAGCGAATATACTATGATGAAGCAGAATACAAATGTAATGTATGAATTATTTTATACTTTAGCTGTTATTGGAATTTTAATCAGTTTTAGCTTTTTAATAAAAAATTCTTTAATATTTTTAAGTTTTATTTTAGGTTTATGTATTATAATCAATGTGATTATAAACGAGTATGTACATAATAATCAATATAAATTAAGTAAAAAGATTTTTTAACTTGACGTATAAGCTTAAATGAAATATAATATCGATAAATTTTAAGGCTATATAGTAAAATTTAGGAAAAATATATGGGAAATATTGTATTATTAGATGAATTAACGATTAATAAAATAGCTGCTGGAGAAGTTTTAGATAGACCTGTAAATGCGGTAAAAGAGCTTGTAGAAAATTCTATTGATGCTGGTAGCAAACACATTATAATTGAGATTAAAAATGGTGGAAAAGGTCTTATAAAAGTTACAGATGATGGAAGTGGAATAAAAAAAGATGATATTCTTATTTCATTTGAACGCCATGCAACTAGTAAAATAAGAAAAGTAGAAGATTTAGAAAATACATATACAATGGGGTTTAGAGGTGAAGCTTTAGCTAGTATAGTTGCAGTATCAAAAGTTACAATGATAACTAAAACAGATGAAGATGAAGTAGGAACAAAAGTTATAGCTGAAGGAGGAGATATTTTAGAAATAACTGAAACTCCTTGTAATACTGGAACATCAATTTCAGTCAATGACTTATTTTTTAATACTCCTGTTAGATATAAGTTTTTAAAACAAGATTTTACAGAATTTAGATTTATAAGAGAATGGGTTGAAAAGACTGCTATTGCTAATTTAGATATTTCTTTTAAACTTATAAATGAAGGGAAAATTATTTTTTCTTCAAATGGTGATGGAAATATTCATAATATAGTTTATTCTATATTTGGAAAGCAAACTAGAGAAAATATCGTTGATGTAGATTTTGAAAGTGATGGAATAAAAATTACTGGAATAGTTGGAAATACTCTTTTAGCTGATAAAACTAGAAAAAATCAAATATTGTTTTTAAATAAAAGAAATATAAAAGATAAAATTGTAGAGAAAGCTTCTGACCAAGCTTTTAATGCAAATATTGGAATTGGAAAAAAAGGATTTTTTATTTTAAATATTCAAATGCCAGCAAATGAATATGATGTAAATGTTCATCCTACAAAAAATGAAGTTAGGTTTAAAGATGAACCAAAGCTTTATAAAACTGTTTATACAGCAATTAAAAACGCACTTTTAAGTAAAGAATTTTTAGGAGATAAATCACAAGAGGAAATTCAAAGTAAAACAAATTATATAAATAATGAGTTTGGCTTTTTAACAAATCATTTTAAGAGTTCACAAAAAGATAATTATTCTGAAAAAATAAAATCTGATATAGATTTAATTAATAGAGAAAATGATAGAAAAATTGAATATAAATTTGTTGGAATATTATTTAAAACATATATTATAATTGAACTTAATAATGAAATGTATCTTATTGACCAACATGCTGGTCATGAAAGAATTTTATATGAACAGATTAGAGCAAATTATAAAGATAACCTTAAAAATAATTCTCAAATGACATTAATTCCTGAACTTATAAATGTAACTCATAAAGAATTTGAATTTGTAAAAGATAATCTAGAGTTATTTCAAAATATAGGTTTTGAGCTTGAACCATTTGGAGATAATACAATCAAAATTAGTGGTTTTCCTGATATTGAATATAGAAAAAAGATAAATAATAGGGAAATGTTTCTTGATATTTTAGACGAAATGACTGGAAATATTAGAAGCAATTTTAAAACTGTTGAAGAAAGATTTATTGCTACTGTTGCTTGTAAAGCTGCTGTTAAGGCAGGAATGGATTTAACTGCTGAAGAGGTAGATAGTTTAATTCAAAGACTTCTAAAGCTTCAAAATCCATATACTTGCCCACATGGAAGACCAACAACAGTTAAGTTTAATAAAGATGAAATTTTAAATTTGTAAATGGAGGAGATAAGGCGTGTTACAATTAAAAGGAATTGTTAAAAACTATCTTTCTCGGAGAAGCTGAAGTTAAGGCTTTAAAGGGAATTGATATTGAATTTAGAAAATCTGAATTTGTTTCTATTTTAGGACACAGTGGTTGTGGTAAAACAACTCTTTTAAACATTATAGGTGGATTAGATAGATATACTTCAGGTGATTTAATTATTAATGGAAAATCAACAAAAGATTTTAAAGACAAAGATTGGGATTCATATAGAAACTATTCTGTTGGTTTTGTATTTCAAAATTATAATTTGATAGGTCATCAAAGTGTTTTAGCAAATGTTGAGCTTGCTTTGACTTTAGATGGTGTATCAAAAGCGGAAAGAAGAAAAAGAGCAATAGAAGTTCTTGAAAAAGTTGGTTTAAAAGAGCAAATAAACAAAAAGCCAAATCAATTGTCTGGAGGACAAATGCAAAGAGTTGCTATTGCTAGAGCCTTAGTAAATGATCCAGATATAGTATTGGCTGATGAGCCGACTCGGAGCCTTAGATACTGATACATCTGTTCAAATTATGGAAATTTTAAAAGAAATTTCAAAAGACAGATTAATTATAATGGTAACTCATAATCCAGATTTAGCTGAAAAATATTCATCAAGAATTGTTAAAATTTTAGATGGAAATATTACAGATGACTCAAATCCATTTACAGAAGAAGATAGAAAAAATGAAGAAAAAGATGAGTTTAAAACCGGAAAAACTTCAATGTCATTTTTTACAGCTTTAAATTTAAGCTTGAAAAATTTAATGACAAAAAAAGGAAGAACTCTTTTGACAGCGTTTGCTGGTTCAATAGGAATTATAGGAATTGCGCTTATTTTATCACTTTCAACAGGTGTTCAAAACTATATAAATAAAGTCGAGGAAGATACTCTTTCTTCATATCCAATTTTAATTCAAGAAGAAAGCGTTGATATGACAAGTATGATGGAATCAATGATGGGTGAAAATAGTGATGATATTGAACAAAAAGAAAACAAAATTTATAGTACAAACATAATGACAGATATTATTTCTAATGTTTCTCAAGAAGTAAAAACAAATAATTTAACAGAATTTAAAGATTATTTAGATAATAATGATGAAATTAAAAATAATTCAAATGCTGTTCAATATGCTTATGGTTTAACTTTGAATTTATATAAAGAAAATGAGGAAAATATTCAAAGAATAAATCCAAGTGCTGTTATGGATTCATTTGGAGAAATGGGAGATGCTCTAACTAGTCAAAATGTATTTATGCAAACAGGAACTACTGCTGCCACAGATGTTTGGACAGAACTTTTAGATAATCAAGAATTAATAAAAAGTCAATATGATGTTTTAGCTGGAAAATTTCCTGAAAATTATAATGAAGTAGTTTTAGTTATTGATGAAAATAATAGAATAAGTGATTATACTTTATATTCTTTAGGTTTGAAAGATATAAATGAAGTTTCACAGATGTTTAAAGATTTAATGAGTGGAAAAGAAGTTGCTGAGGGAAAAATCGAAGAATATGATTATAATGATTTTGTTGGTTTAAAATATAAATTATTATTAAATACAGATTATTATTCAAAAGAAAATGGAATTTGGGTTGATAAATCTGGAAATCAAGATTATATGAAAAATAAAGTTTCAGAAGCAGAAGAAATTACTGTTGTTGGAATAATTAAACCAAAACCAGAGTCAAATGTTGCAGGTTCAGTTTATGGAGAAATTGGTTATTTACACAGTTTATCAGAATATGTAATTAATAAAATAAATGAATCAGAAATTGTTAAAGAGCAAATTGCAAATCCTGATATAAATGTGTTTACAGGTGGAGCTTTTATAGAAACTGGAAAGACTGTTACAGGAGCTACAAACTTTGATATGTCACAATTAACTGACGAGCAAAAAATGCAACTTGCTGGAATGTCTGAAGAAGAAAGAATAGCTTATATTACAAGTTTAACTGGAAATATTAACGCTACTTATGAAGGAAACTTAGATACTTTGAGTGTTGTAGATTTAGAAAGCCCAAAATCAATTTATATTTATCCAAAAAACTTTGAAGCGAAAGATAATATTAAAACAGTAATAGAAGATTATAATAAGAAACAAGAAGAAAATGGAAATGAAGATAATATCATTGAATATAGTGATATTGTTGGAGTTTTAATGAACAGTGTTACAAGAATAGTAAATATAATTAGTTATATATTAATTGCCTTTGTCGCAATTTCACTTATTGTTTCTTCAATAATGATAGGAATTATAACATATATTTCTGTACTAGAAAGAACAAAAGAAATTGGTATTTTAAGAGCTATTGGGGCTTCTAAAAAAGATATAAGACGTGTGTTCAATGCTGAAACATTTATTATAGGCTTAAGCTCAGGTTTAATAGGAATTGGAGTTACTCTTCTTTTAAATATACCAATAAATATAGTAATTAAGAATATTACAGATGTTCCAAACTTAACACATCTTCCAATGATTGGGGCTGTAATTCTAGTTGTAATAAGTATGTTACTTACAATGTTTGCTGGTTTACTTCCATCTAGCTTTGCAGCAAAGAAAGATCCTGTTGAAGCTTTGAGAACTGAGTAGAAGGGGTTTTACTTATGGGGGTTAAAATTGAAACTGGTAAATATAAGACTAGAGATATAACTGTATATATTGTTCTTAGAACTTTGGTAATTTTAGTTTTAATTTTTCAAATAATAAATAAAAACTATGAAAATGTTTTCTTGTGTGTATTAACTTTAATTTTGCTATTAATTCCACTTTGGATTGATAGAAAGTTAAATATCAAGATTCCAACGTTTCTTGAAATTACGATTTTCTTATTTATATTTGCATCAGAAATTTTAGGAGAAGTTGCAAAATTTTATGTATATTTTAAATATTGGGATACAATTCTCCATACTATAAATGGATTTTTAGCTGCTGCAATTGGTTTTTCGCTAATTGATATTTTAAATCGTTCAGAAAGATTTCATCTTCAATTAGCGCCAGTTTTTGTAGCAATGATAGCATTTTGCTTTTCAATGACAATAGGAGTTTTATGGGAGTTTTTAGAATCTGGATTTGATACTTTTCTAAAGCTTGATATGCAAAAAGATGAAATTGTTACTTCTGTATCAAGTGTTAGTTTAGATGAAACAAAGTCAAATAAGCCAGTAGTTTTGAAAAATATTGATAAGACTGTAATTTATAGTGAGAATAAAGATGGAAATATGGTAAAAACAGTAGTAGATGGAGGGTATCTCGATATAGGTTTAAACGATACAATGAATGATTTATTTGTAAATTTCTTAGGAGCATATTCTTTTTCAATTATTGGTTGGCTTTATATTAAAAACAGAGATAAATATAAATTTGCCGAGAACTTTATGCCTACTAGAAAAACTGAGGAGGAGATAAAGGAAACGCAAGCAGAGCTTGCAAGAATGGAACAAATTTTGCAATTAAAGAAAAAACGTAAAAAGGTAGCAAAG
The DNA here is from genome assembly GCA_947625415.1 of uncultured Clostridia bacterium. Lineage (GTDB taxonomy): Bacteria > Bacillota > Clostridia > TANB77 > CAG-508 > Scatovivens. The sequence goes on along the minus strand of CANQOG010000028.1, from coordinate 7,310 downwards.
CTTATACAAAAAGCAGATAGAGAAAATCAAAAATATAATAAGAGGAAAAAATAAAATTAGAGTTTGCAGATTTACATAATTTGCAAACTTTAATTTTATATGTTATAATAATTATAGATTTGGAAGTAAGGTTATATACTTACTACTTATCTACATTCTCTTCGCTACTGGTGCTAGCGATTGTCACAGAACTTAGCTTGAAAGATAGTTATTCGTTCGTGAATAGATTGGTTGCCAGAATTTAAAATATATAGGAGGTTTTATGGAAGAGATGCTTTAGGATTCTAGATGTTATGTTTAAAGTCTAGAATCCTATTTATTTTTTATTTTAAATAATTTAAGGTTAAAATTGTTATATATATTGACTTTTTGCAAAATTAAATATAAAATTTAAAAAGAAATGCTTATGGAGGGAAAAAATGCAAAGAAAATTTTTAAAAATTATTTTAATTGTTTTTGTAATAAGTTTATTTTTGCTAAATGTAAAAATTATGGCTACAGAAGATGTAGTTGGTGGAGGCGAAGATGACCAAGCTACTACAACCAGAAATTCTGAAGATACAACTTCACAAGATGAAGAGCCTGTAACAGATGATAATCAAACTGATGATACTGATGAAGATTTAGATGAAGATGATGAAAGTTCTAATAATACAACAAATACTTCACATGAAAGTGATATAGGTTCAACAGGAAGCTCTAGCGTAAGAAATGTTACTTCAAGTACTTATGTACCACCTCAAACATCACAGCCAAGTAGTAGTTATAGTACAATAACACCAATACCAGAAGCTAATTTAACATTAAATAATATCTTAAATGCGATTTTAATTGCTATTGGAATAGTTTTAATTCTTTTTGCAATTGCTATATTAATTAGGCTAAAATAGTTTAGGAGTTTATATGAATAGAGTCTACAAAAAAAAGAAAAAGAAGAACCTACGTCCTTTGAAATTTCTATTTGTTTTAGTTATTATTGCAGTTTGTGTATATTTTGGATATATATATAGAGTTGATTTAAAGCTTATAGATGTAGTTCAAACTATTGCTAGTCAAAAAAGTTCTACAAAAGTGAATATTCAAGAACAAGAGGACTATGCTTTAGAAAATACTATTGCTGGTCAAACTTTAGTTGAAGGACAAGATGGATATAATGAAACTTTTACAACACTTAATTCTACACATCAGAAAACATATAAAGAATATAAGCAAAATATAGCTTCATCATGGAGTGAAAAAGACTATTGGGGAGGTACCATGCGTGAAAATGGTTGTGGTATCACTACTTTAGCAATTATTGCTAGTGGTTATGGGCTTAATATAACACCTGATGATTTAAGAGAAGAATATTATCCACATTTAGATGCAGATAAAATGCAGTCAGCTCTTAAAAAGATGGGATTTAAAAGTACAGATTTTTATTTTCATAAGAGTTATTTGTCTAAAAAATATATTATGGACTGGCTTAAAACAAATAGACCTGTTATAATTTGCGTTGGAAATGAAGAAGAAAATAAGTGGACAGAAAGTTCACATTATATGGCTTTACTAGATATAAATAGTAAAGGTTTAGTCTATTTGTCAAATCCAAATGGAGTAGAAGAAAAGGAAACAAATTCACGGATGGTATAGTTTAAGTGAAATTTTACCATATACTGTAAAGGCTTTATTTATAGAAAGTTATTAATAAAAAAAGTGGCCCCCGCGGTGTATTACCGCAGGGGCTTTTTGTAGCTGTGTGTTGGCTAAACCAAGAAGTGCTCGAACTCCAGTTTAATGGAGATTGCCTCGGTGATGCCAGCCTTGTCGCTGATATATTCCTTTTCCTCGTGTGTTATGGGGTCCGTATACTTAAAGTAGCGGAAACCTTTAACGTGGATTTTGGACATATCAAGTTCTTCGCCGACTTTCTGCAAGCGTTCACCATAGCGCTTCTCTTTGTAGGAGTCATGGTTTGCCAAGGTCTCAGAAATAATGTTCATTGACCTTGTTCTGGTTTGAACCTCGAAAAACCTTTCGTTTACGGGGTCATACACGACAAAATGCACACTCTGATAGCCGTACTCTTTAGGATGAGCTACATAATCCTTGACGAGGTGTTTGTACTCTTCCTTAATACCCGATTTTTCTGGTACATAGAGAATGTCTGCCTTGGCCTTTAGCGGACCAGTTTGATTGAGTGAATGGCTTTTAACTACTTCAAAAGTTTTAGAGTTGAAAAACTCAATCATCAAGTTAGTGACTTGATAGAGTTCATCAATAAGGTCTCCCTTGCCTTCATCTTCGATGATGATTCTGAAAGCGAAGAAATCTCTTATCCGATTGAACGGGTTCTCATCAAACTTGTAGTTTGCCACAAACTCCTTGAACTCAGGGTCTTCTTCGCAGATAGTTTCTTCGCCCAGCTCTTGAGCAGAAAGACCTTTGCTTTGAAGAAATTCCCTTTTTAAATCCTTCAAGACATTTTCTTCTGTTTCCTCCACTTTGTTCAAGGTGCTTACTAGCCCCTTGATTCGGCCGGAAAGCTCATAGGTTAGCAGAGGAAATTTCGCGTTAATGGTCTGATACAAGTCGAAGAATACGTCTTGTATTCTTCCATTGAAAAAATCCCTATCCATAAGAAGTTTCCGGTAGCCAAGGAGTCTCTTGGCTTTTTCCCGGGTGATCGGGTCAGTAGATGTTGACAACAAATTTAAGCAATATGCGTGCAACATCTCTGGCACATTGGATTTTGCGTAGAGGTATGGATAGAAATTTGTATCCATAACTTCACCACCGTCCTTTTGCTAAAATGATGTTTGCTTCCGCGGGTTTTTAAAGAAAAACCGCAAAACTATAATTTATTATATCATATTATTTGAGATTTGTAAAATGATATAAAATTGTCATATTGTAAAAATTATATTTGATGAATAAAGTCTTGAAAATTAAGTAATATTATATTATAATTATATATGTATTTTATGGGGGCGTACATGGTTTCGACAGAATTTTAGAAGTATGAAAAGCGAGTAGTGGTTGGATCAGTTCCACTTAAAATAGGTCTAAATAAAAATAAACGCTGATAATGAAGAATTAGCATTTGCTGCCTAGATGCGGCAACGCTCTACTTTTGTAACCTACGGCAAAAGATAGGGTGTCGAATTAGTAGGAAACGAAGTAAGTATTTTCTCTTGATATTTATGGGATTTTAAAGAGATATTTTAAATCAAGTTTGTTTATTGGCGAGATTTAAAAGAAATTTATCAATAAACTGAACTCGGAGATGTTTGTATGGAAGAAATTTTGGAAGTGAGTTCGACTCTCACCGCCTCCACCAATGATATTTCTGTTCGAGTTAAATATGATAAATTTATAAAGGGGAGAAAAATTGCTAAAAATGGTTCTTCCTTCTTTTTTAAATATGTTCGTTTAGGAGGTTTAGAAATTGCATAGTATTTTTGAATTGAAAATGTTTAAAAAAGAAGAAAAGGAATTATGCTTAATTTGCATAGTTCCTTTTTTTATTTATTATGCATCTTTTTCTTCTTTTTTCAATGTTAAAATATCTCCTGGCTCACATTCTAATACTTTACATAGTTTTTCTAAAGTATCAAAATGTATACCAGAGGTTTCATTATTCATAAGATGACTTAATGCTTGATAGCCTCCTTCCATATTTTTGATGAACCAATATTTCGACTTTTGTTTTTCTTTTAATATTTCTTTTATTTTTATGTATACCAAGTTTTACACCACCTTTCTTTGTTATATCTATTTTATAATGAGCGGATGTATATTTTAACTCTTTGCAAGTTTAGGTATATTCAGTATAACTTCTGATAAAGAAATATATATAATAATGTCGAAAGATAATGAAAATACTATGAAAAATTATTTATTTGTGGTAAAATAAAACTGACTTTAATTTTGATTAAAGTTTACAATTAAATATAAAGTAAAGTTATGAGAGGAAAAATATATGGAAAGAGTTGGGTTTTACGCTGGAAGCTTTGATCCATTTACAAATGGTCATTTACATGTTATAGAAGTTTCAAGCAGAATTTTTGACAAAGTTATTGTAGGGATTGGCGTAAATATTTTGAAAAAAAGAAGATTTAATCAAGATAAAATGAAAGAAGCAATTGAAAAAGTTATAAAAGCTAATAATTTAGAAAATGTTGAGGTTATAACTTATGATAATTTAACTGTTGATAGCGCTAAAGAAAGTGGAGCTAATTTTCTGATTAGAGGAATTAGAAATGGTATGGATTATGATTATGAAGAAAATATTGCTTTAATAAATGAAGAAATTTCTGGAATTGATACAATTTATGTCAGAGCTGGAAGACTTGGGGCTTTAAGCTCAAGTATGATTATGGAATTGTTACAATGTGGAAAAGATGTATCAAAATTTTTGCCAGAAGAAATATTAGAAATTATATAAAATATCCTATGAAATAAGCTTTTTTTATAAAATTAATTGATTTTTATATTATTTTGACATATAATTAAATAGCTAAAAATATAATTATATTTTAGGTAACATAACCCGATGTGTCGAGGTGGTATTTTATGAAAAAAATTATTTTTAAGGGCTGTGGAACAGCTATTTCAACTCCATTTACAGAAAACGGAGTAAATTTCGAAGAATTTGGAAAATTAATTGAAGACCAAATTAAAAATAAAGTTGATAGTTTAATTGTTTGTGGAACTACTGGTGAAGCTTCAACTATGACTTTAGAGGAAAGAAAGGAAACAATTAAATTTGCAATTAATAAAGTAAACGGAAGAATTCCAGTTATTGCTGGAACAGGAAGTAATTCTACTCTTCAAGCTGTTGAAATGACAAAGTTTGCTGAAAGCGTTGGAGCTGATGGAGCTTTAGTTGTTACTCCATATTATAATAAAACAACACAAGATGGATTGTTAGCTCATTATAAAAAAATTGCTGAAAATACTAATTTGCCAATAATTTTATATAGTGTACCTAGTAGAACAGGAGTAAATATATTGCCAGAAACTTGTAAGAAGTTATCTGAAATTCCAAATATTGTTGCAATTAAAGAAGCAAGTGGAAATATATCTCAAATTGCAGAAATTGCTATGATGTGTGGAGATAACTTAAATATCTATTCTGGAAATGATGACCAAATTCTTCCTATTCTTTCACTTGGAGGACTTGGAGTAATTTCAGTTTTGTCAAATATTATGCCAGAATATACACATAATATAACAGAAGAATTTTTCAAACGGAAATGTGACAAAAGCTTGTGAGATGCAGCTTAATTCTATAAATTTAATAAAGGCGTTATTTTCAGAAGTAAATCCTATTCCAGTAAAAAAAGCTTTAAATTTGATGGGATATAATTTTGGAGAGCCTAGACTTCCACTTATTCCTATGAGTGAAGCAAAAGCAGAAAAATTAAAAGATGAAATGAAAAAATTTAATTTAGTATAATTAAAAAAGTGGAGGAAATTATGAAAACTATTAGAATTTTAATAAATGGTTGTAATGGAAAAATGGGGCAAGAAGTTGCAAAAAGAGCTAGAATAATGGAAGGAATAGAAGTTTTATGTGGAGTTGATAAAGCAGATAGTGGAGATAATTTCTTCCCAGTTTATACAGATTTACAAGCTATAAAAGAGATTCCTGATGTTATTGTTGACTTTTCTGTTCCATCTTCTTCAATGAAAATTTTAGATTTTGCTGTGGAGAAAAAAGTTCCAATAGTTATTGCAACTACAGGATTTTCGGAAGAAGAGCTTGCTAAAATTAAAGAGTCAGGAGAAAAAATTCCAGTATTTCAATCATATAATATGAGTTATTCAGTTATTGTTATGAGAAAAATTTGTAGTGAGCTTGCTAAATTGTTGGATGGAACAGATATAGAGATAGTTGAAACACATCATAGAAGAAAAATAGATAGTCCAAGTGGAACAGCTTTAATGCTTGCTGAAGGTATAAATGAAGCGTTAGATAATAAATTTTATTACGAATATAATCGTCATGATAAACGAGAAAAAAGAAGTCCAAATGAAATTGGAATTCACTCAATAAGGGGTGGAACAGAAGTCGGGACACATGCTGTTATTTACTTTGGAGAAGATGAAAGTATGGAAATAAAACATACTGTAACTTCACGAGGAGTATTTGCAGAGGGAGCATTAAAAGCTGTAAAGTTTTTGATAAACCAAGACAATGGTGTATATAATATGAAAGATATGATATAGTAATAAAAGGGAGTTTAGAAATGGAACCAGATAAACATTTAAATATGACAAAAGTTCTTATTGCTGTTGCAATTTTTGTTTTTGCATTTCTTATAATTTTTGCAAGTGCTATGATAACCAGAAAGGCTAGAAGTAGTGGAAACGATAAAAAAATGTTATTAAGTGAACCAAAAAATGTAACGACTAATGATGATGAAGATAAAAATCAAACAGATGATGAAAATAGTGGAGAATTTGAGGAATTTTTAAGTCATCTTCAAAATAATATAGATGAAGAGGATAATAGTTCAGAAAATAATTTTAATAGTTCAGATGATAATTCTCAAACTACAAATATGAGAGTTCCAATTCCAAATCCAGATGCCGTAGCTCTTTGTAAACAAGCTCAAACAGGAGATGAAAAAAATATATATTTGACATTTGATGATGGACCATCACCAAATATAACTCCACAAATTTTAAAGACTTTAAAAAAATATGATGTTCCTGCTACATTTTTTGTTTTAGGAAGTAGAGTTGAACTTTATCCAGAGCTTGTAAAACAGGAATATGAAGAAGGTCATTTTATTGCAAATCATGGATATAGTCATAAATATTCATCAATTTATAGTTCAGTTCAGTCTGTAATTGATGAGTTTAATGCAACAGAGATAGCTGTTCAAAACGCTCTTGGAAACCCTAATTATCATACATTATTATTTAGGTTTCCTGGTGGTTCAAGTGGTGGACCTTATGATGATTTAAAAGCTAGCGCTAAAAGTACTTTAGAGCAAATGGGAGTACCTTCTACTAACTGGAATTGCTTAACAGGTGATGCTGAAGGAGATGGAAAGTCTACAAAAGAGCAATTACTTAATAGATTATATGAAACAGCTTCTGGTTGGACAAGTTTAGTTGTTTTAATGCATGATGCAAATGATAAGCAAGCAACTGCAGATGCTCTTCCAGCAATAATTGAACATTATAGAAATGAAGGTTATACTTTTAAAAATTATTATGACATATTTCAATAAATATAAAGGTTAGTATAAACTTTTAGTAGGGAAATTTAAGAAAAAAATTGAATAAGAGATACCGATTTGATAGAATATTTTTAC
>CANQOG010000027.1 GCA_947625415.1 uncultured Clostridia bacterium | reverse complement strand
AAAGCAACATTAAATTTATATATAGAAGAAGGAGTAACATTAACAGTAGATAGTGGATATGGAGAAGATGGAGAAATTGGAAGTGATAAAGGAGCAAAAGGAGGACCCGGAGGATATGCAGGAATAAGAGTGCCATCAATAGATGGAGAAGATGCAACATTAAATTTATATGGCTCAGGAACATTAATAGCTTACGGTGGAGATGCTGGAGATGGTGCAAATTGTACTATGTGGTTTGCTGGTCGGAGGTGGCCGGAGGAGCTGGAGCAGGAATAGGGCGGTAATCGGTGGAAAAGGCGGAAATGCAAATTCAAGTGAGATAGAAAATAATGCTGTAATTTTAGAAGAAGCAGGGAAAGATGGGTCTAATCCAATGTATAATACTAATTGTGGCTGGGACGGAGAGCCTGGAGAGAATTGCGGGACAGTTGGTATCTTTGATGATTTGGTAGTTTATGCATATGGTGGGGCTGGTGGAAGTGGCGGAAATGGATTACTTTATCAAATCTCTGGTGGTCGGTGGAGGCGGTCGGAGGATATCCAGCAGCTCGGAATTGGTCGGAGGAGGAGCTGGTGGTCGGAGGTGGAGACCATTTTGATGGAGCTGGTGGATATTCTGGTGGTGGTGCGGAGGCATCCATTAATATTGGCGGATTTAATGGATTAGGGTCCGATACGAAAACTATCAGTGGAAGTGCTTCGGGAGGTGGTGGCTACTTTGGTCGAGGTAATGGTATGGCGGCAAATCTCAAAGGTACTTCGGCGATTGGTGGGCAGAATGGAACGCCTCATTTTTCTGATGACTGGTTTAAAGATCTTGCCGGAGACGGTGGGCAAGCTGGAGCAGGTGGTGAAGTATATTATTTTGATATTAACAATATATTTGCATATAATGGAGATATGATTACTAATGGGGATTATAATAATGATTATTTTGAATATAATGAAGATGGAACTATTATATCTGAAAAAAAATTAGAAGTTATAACAAAACAAAATAATCAAAAAATTATTCCAGCAAAAATATTTGCACAAAGTGGGGCAATAAGAGAAACATATACAACAAATCAAGGCATTTTTACATTATCCAAAGTGAAAATAGAGGGAGAGTTACCAGCTATTGCTAAATCTTTTGCTGAAGTGAAACTAGTTAAGGCAACTAATAGAGAAGAAATACCTACAACAAATTATTCAAATGGTTATATGATAAATCAAGGAATTGGTTCTCGGAGCTCGGCTATTTAGAAGCTTCAAATGGGATTTTTACGAAAAATCCATCATTAAATTAACATATATATAAATTTATCTTGCTTAGCAAGTTGGAAACGGATTTTTTGAAAAAACAAAAAATCCTTATTTTTTTAAAAAGGATTTACTTTTTCTTTTATCTGTTATATAATTATTAAGTATTAATGGATAAAAAGGTGGTTTTTATGGAAACAATTAAAACTTTTACTATATATGTAATATTAATATTTGGATTTTTTCTTTTGTCTAATTTTTTATCAGGACAACTTATAGAACAGATGTATAAAGATTTGGATGGAAATGTTGAAGAAGAATTTGAATATAATGGAGAACAAACAGCATTAGATGTTAAAATTCTTAATGCAAAAGCGACTAGAATGAATGGATATTTAACAGCTAGAATTACAAATAATACTGATAATAAAGTTAACAAAGCTTATTTAAGAATTGATTTATTTGCTAAAGAAGATATAAAAGCTATAACTAGGTATATGGAAATAAATGATTTAGAGCCTGGTGAAACTAAAGATTATCAACTTAAATTTAGAGCAGGCTATGTTGATACATATAAAGTTGCTGTAAAGGAAGATTTTCCAGATGAAGATTATATTTTTGAAATTTTTGGATATGAAATAAATACAAAAAGTATTTTTGGAATTGATTTGAGCAACTATATTGATGCTAAGGCAATTAAAGCAGCTGGATTTAATGGAGTTACATCTGTATTTGAATTTTTTGGAAAAGTTGGACATAGATTTGTTATAGCCGCTCAAAGTATTCCTTGGTGGGGTTATGTTGGAGCTTTAGCGATAATTGCTGGAATTATTTAAAAAAGAGGTTAGATTTTATGGAAGATAGCAAAAAATTATTTTTAGAGAATCAAGCTAAAAAAATAAGGCAAAATATTATAAAACTTGTATATAAAGCAAACTCTGGTCACCCAGGAGGTTCTTTATCAATAACAGATATTTTAACATATCTATATTTTGAAGAAATGGATATAGACCCTAAAAATCCTCAAAATTCAAATAGAGATAGGTTTGTCCTTTCAAAAGGACATTGTGCTCCAGCTTTATATTCTTGTTTGATGGAAAAAGGATTTTTTTCTAAAAGTAATATGGATAGTTTTAGACAAGTTAATGGAATTTTACAAGGTCATCCAGATATGAAACATATTCCAGGAATTGATATGACAACTCGGTTCTTTAGGACAAGGTTTATCAGCATCTGTTGGAATGGCTATAGCTGGAAAAATAGACAATAAAAGTTATAGAGTTTATACTGTTTTAGGTGATGGAGAAATAGAAGAAGGTCAAGTTTGGGAAGCTGCAATGTCAGCTAGTCATTATAAACTTGATAATCTTTGCGTTATTGTAGATAATAATAATTTACAAATAGATGGTGAGATTGGAAAAGTAATGAGTCCATATCCAATTGATAAGAAGTTTGAGAGTTTTGGATTTAATGTAATTTTAATTGATGGTCACAATTTTGACGAAATTGAAAATGCATTTTTGAATAGTAAAAAAATTAAAGATAAGCCTACTGTTATAATTGCAAAAACTGTAAAAGGAAAAGGAGTATCTTTTATGGAAAATATGGCAGATTGGCATGGAAAAGCTCCAAATGAAGAACAATATAATCAAGCAATGAAAGAATTGGAGGGATAAGTTGAATGGATAAAAACAAGAAAATAGCTACAAGAGCTAGTTTTGGAGAAGCTTTAAAAGAGCTTGGAGATGAAAACGAAAATATTGTTGTTTTAGATGCTGATTTGAGTGGAGCTACAAAAACAAATTCGTTTGCTAAAGCTTATCCTGATAGATTTTTTGATATGGGAATTGCTGAATGTAATATGATAGTAGTAGCAAGTGGATTAGCAAGTTGTGGAAAAATTCCTTTTGCAGCTTCGTTTGCAGTATTTTCTACAGGAAGAGCTTATGATCAATTAAGAGCAAGTGTTGCATATCCAAACCAAAATGTAAAGGTCGTTGGAACACATTATGGATTAACTGTTGGAGAAGATGGAGCAACACATCAAATGTTGGAAGATATAAGTTTAATAAGAGGATTACCTAATTTTACAATTTTTTGTCCATCTGATGATGTGAGTAGTAAATGGGCTGTAAAAGAAGCTTCTAAAATTAAAGGTCCAGTTTACTTAAGATTTTGTAGATTAGCTACTCCAATTATTTATGATGAAAATCAAAAATTTGAATTAGGTAAAGGTATTTGCTTTGGAAATGGTACAGATGGAACAGTGTTTGCTACAGGTGATATGGTTTGCAAAGCTTTAGAAGCACAAGAACTATTAGAAACAGAGAATATTCATATAAGAGTTGTAGATTTTCATACAATAAAACCTTTAGATAAAGAATTAGTTTTAAAATGCGCGAAGGAAACAGAGAAATTAATTTCAATAGAAGATCACAGTGTATATGGTGGTTTAGGAGATATGATTTCAGATATACTAATTTCAGAACATCCTAAAAAACTGATTAAAATGGGCGTGAGAGATGAGTTTGGAAAATCAGGAAAAGCAGAAGAAGTTTTAGAAGCCTATGGATTAACACCTGAAAAAATTATAGAAAATATAAAATAAAAGTAAAATCAATAGATTTTTTGTAAAAAATTCTATTGATTTTTTTGGCTTTTAATAGTATGATAATAAAGAATAATTATAAAAATAATATATTTAAGGAAGGATTATTCAAAATGATTGAATTTAAAAATGTTTCAAAGGTATATGATACTGGAACAGAAGCTGTTCATGATGCTACTTTTACTATTGAAAAAGGTGAATTTGCGTTTTTAGTTGGACAATCTGGTTCTGGAAAGTCAACTTTAATTAAATTAATATTAAAAGAAGAAGAAGCTTCAAAAGGAAATATAATTATAAATGGAAAAGATATTACATATTTAAGGAAAAAAAGAATTCCATTTTTGCGTAGAAGTATGGGAGTTGTTTTTCAAGATTTCAGACTTCTACCAGATAAAACAGTTTATGATAATGTAGCTTTTGCAATGCATATTGTAAGAGCTGCACCAAAACATATAAGACGACAAGTCCCAATGGTTTTATCACTTGTTGGTTTAAGCAATAAGGCTAAAATGTATCCAAATGAGCTTTCTGGTGGTGAGCAACAAAGAGTGGCTTTGGCTAGAGCTTTAGTTAATAATCCATCAATGATAATTGCTGATGAGCCAACTCGGAAATCTAGATCCTGATACTGCTTGGGAAATCATGAAATTATTAAATGAAATTAATGCTAGACGGAACAACAGTTGTTATGGCTACTCATGCTAAAGATATAGTAAATAAAATGAAAAAAAGAGTTATTCAAATAGATAAAGGCGTAATAATTAGAGATGATAAGAAGGGAGGATATAGTGTTGAATAGTTTTTACTTAATAAGTGAAGGGTTTAGAAATGTTTTCAAAAATAAAAAATCAAGCTTTACTTCCTTAATCACTATGATTTGTGCAATGTTTATATTTGGAGTTGCTTTTGCAATAGGTGAAAATGCAAATTCTGTTGTAGAGCAAGTTTCAAAGTCACAAGGTATTCAAGTTTTTATGGTGAGGGATGCTACAGATGAGCAAATAAATACTCTTGAATCTGAAATTTGGAATATAGGAACAGATAAAATTCAAAAAGTTGAATTTGTTTCAAAGCAACAAGCTCTGGAAGAAATGAAAACAAATTTTGAAGATAATCAATGGATATTTGAAGGATATGAGGGAGAAAATAATATTTTTCCAGTTTCATATATTGTTCGTTTAACAGATCTTTCTTATACAAAAGAAGTTGAAGACAAGATTTCACAAATGGATAATGTAGATGAAATAAGAAGCAGTAATAAAGTAATAGACACTTTAATAAAAATTGCTCGTGGAGTTAGAATTGCTGTAATGGTAATATTTGTATTACTTATAATAATGGCAGTTACAATTATTTCAAATACAATAAAACTTACAGTACATAGTAGAAGAAGAGAAATTTCGATTATGAAATATGTTGGAGCTACGAATGGATTTATTAGAGGTCCATTTGTTGTAGAAGGAATAGTAATTGGACTTTGCGCAGCGCTTATTACTATTCTTATGGTAGGATTATCATATAGTATTATAATAGAAAAAATGGGAAATTCAGGAGTTTTAAAACAAATGAGTATAACTCTTATGTCATTTAGTCAGATTGCAAATACGATAGCTATTGTATTTTTGGCATTAGGAATTGGAATTGGTGTTATAGGAAGCATGGTTTCAATGAAAAAATATCTTGAAGTTTAATTAAATAGTAAAAATAAGATTTAAGGAGGGAAAATTATAGTGCGAAAAGAATTGAATAAAATTTTAGTAGTTTATATAATTTTTATCCTTCTTTTTTCGTGCATTTTTGGTTATAGTTTTGCTGAAAGTGAGCCTACTCAAGAAGGAGAAAATCCTATTCAAGATGAGCAACCAGAGGAAGAAAAAAACGAATATGAAATCCAGTTAGAAGGTCTAGAAGGACAAAAATCAGATTTGGAAAATCAAATTCTTGCAAATGAAGCTCAAATTGGTGTTGTAGAAGGTGTTTTGTCAGCAACTTTGGAAGAAATTGAACAATTGTCTACAAAAATAGAACAAAAAAGAAAAGAAATATCAAATTTGGAAATACAAGAAAAATCTTTAATGAAGCTTATTGAAACAGAAGAGGAAAAATTAAAAGAAGTAACAGAAAGATATAAAAAAGAAAAAGATTTGCTCGAAAAAAGATTAGTTGTAATGTATGAAATGGGTAATGTAAGTACATTAGAATTGCTTTTTAATTCAAAGAGTTTATCAAATTTTTTAGCAAGATATTTTTTACTAGCAGAAATAGGAGAGGCTGACCAAAAGCTTGTAAATAACGTAAAAAAAGATAAAACTCAAACTGAAAGTATTACTAAATCTTTAAATGAGAAAAAAGATGAACTAGAAAAAGATAAAGATGATAAAGAAAAATATGAAATTTCTTTAAATAATATGGAAATCTTAAAGACTAATAAAATGGCAAGCTTAAATATGGAAGAATTTGAACTATATCAAGAAATAGAAAATTATAGGCAAGAAATTGCAAATATTGAAGCTGAAATAAAAGAAGTTGCTCTTAAAAATTTGGGTGAAAAATATATAGGTGGAAAATTTATATGGCCGACTCCTGGATATAGTACAGTTACATCAGCTTTTGGAATGAGAACACATCCAATTACTGGAATTTATAAGCTTCATTCTGGAATGGATATAGGAGCACCTTATGGAACTAACTTTTTAGCTGCAAATGATGGTGTTGTTGCAAAAGCCGGTTATAATTCTGCTTATGGAAATATGGTAATGATTGATCATGGTGGTGGAGTTGTTACTTTATATGCTCATGGTTCATCAATAGAAGTTCAAGAAGGTGATATTGTAAGACAAGGGCAAACAGTTTTAAAAGTTGGAATGACTGGATATGCAACAGGACCACATGCTCATTTTGAAATAATCGTAAATGGTCAATACTTAAATCCAGCAGATTATATTTCTCCTGATAATGGTGAAGGTCAAGGAATTAATGATATAGAAAATGAAACTGTTGTATTAAATTAAGTTTTATATAACTGAAAGGGAAAATTCAAATGAAAAAGAATATAGTCAAATTAATTGAATATTTTTTTATGAGCCTTTTGGTTGTTTTTATTACTGGAATAAGTGTATTTGCTGTTACAGAAGATGACCTTAATGAAATTAATTCAAAAATTCAAAATGCAAATACTGAACTTGCAGGAATTAAAGAGAATATGTCATTTAGTTTAGACCAAATAAATAAACTAAATGTTCAGATTAAAGAATGTGAAGATGAATTAGAAAATAATAATGAAGAATTAAATAATCTAAATGAAGAGCTAGACAAAAGAAAGGCTGAATTAGAAATAGCAAAAGAAGAATATAATAATCAAAAGGAAAAATTGGAAAATAGATTAATTGCTATATATGAGTCAAGTAAAACAACTTATTTAGAAGTTCTACTTGGTTCAAATAGTTTATCAGATTTTATATCTAAATATTATATGTTAGAAGAATTAACAGAATATGATACAAAATTTATTCAAAGTATGGAAGTATATAAAGATGCTTATGAAGTAAAAAATAATTTGATGGAAACAAAAAAAGAAGAAGTGGAAAACAAAAGAGATACAGTAGAAGCTCAAGTTGGAGCTATGGAAGTATTAATAAGTGATAAAAACAATTTAGTTGCGAAGTTATCAAAGGAAGAAATTGAATTAAATAATCAATTAGAACAGTTTGAATTAGATAAAAAAGAAATTGAAAAAGAATTAAAAGGAATAGCTGAAAAAAATAATATAGAAAAAGTAGTTAGACCTAGTAATTCTGGATACATATCTCCATTAATTGGAAAAACAAAGGAAGACATAACTACAGGATATAGAGGATATTCAGGACATACTGGAGTTGATTTTGCAATTCCACTTGGAACTGATGTTGTTGCTGTAAAGGCTGGAACAGTAGTAATTTCTGATAGTTTGAAATATTCAAATGGAAAGTATAGAAGTTATGGTGAATATGTAGTTGTTGACCATCATGATGGAACAATGACTCTTTATGCTCATGGAACTCCTAATTCTAGAGTAGTTAATGTAAATGATGAAGTTAGTCAACGGACAACTTTTAATGAAATCAGGGTCAACTGGAAATTCAACTGGTCCACATTTGCATTTTGAAGTAAGAGTAAATGGTAAATGTGTTGAGCCTAGCCAGTATTTACCTTAAAATATAAATAGAAAAGAGGATAAAAATGGAAGAAAATCAGGAAAACCAACAAGAAAAAGAAGAAGTAAATGCTAATGATGAGTTAGCTTATATTAAAAAGCAATGGCTTTATAAAACTATTGTAGTAATTGTAATTTTGTGTTGTTTAATAGGTGTTGCTTCAGCTTCAGTAACTTATTATTATACTATTAATAAGAAAAATCAAAAATTTGTAGCATCAACTTATAAATTAGAAGAAGGAGAAAAGACTACAGCTAAAGGCGCAATAAGTGATTTATCAGATACTTTATCAACATTTGCAGAAATTGTTGATGACCAATATGTTGGCGAAATTGATAAAAAAGTATTAGTTGATGAAACTGTAAAAGGATTTATAAAAGGTCTTGGAGATGACTATTCTGAATATATGACAGCTGAAGAATGGGAAAAATATCAAGAAGATGCTCTTGGAAATTATAGTGGTGTTGGAATTGTAATGATGGCAGATGATAATGGATATATTCTGGTAACGAGTGTAATTAAAGATAGTCCTTCTGAAAAAGCTGGAATTAAACAAGGTGACTATATAATTGGAGTAAATGGAGAGTCTATCTATAAAGTTGATTCTCAAGAGGTTTCTAATAAAGTAAAAGGAGAAGCTGGAACAGATGTTACTTTAAATATTTTAAGAGATGGTTCAGAAACTCTTGAATTTACTTTAACAAGAGAAAATATAAGAATGTACCATGTAGAGGGAAAAATGTTAGAAGGAGATATTGGATATATTGCATTTAGTACATTTGACTCAGGTTGCTCAGAAGAATTTGAACAAGAAGTTGATAAATTAGTAGATAGTGGGGCTAAAAAACTAATTTTAGATTTAAGATATAATACAGGCGGAGCTGTTGATGAAGCTTTGAAAATATTAGATTTATTTTTAGAAAAAGGTCAAATCGAGCTTATAACACAATCTGCTAGTGGTTTAAAACTTACTACATCATCACAAACAGATAAAAAATATAATTTTGATAATATAGTAATAATTATGAACCAATATACAGCTAGTGCTTCAGAAATATTAACTGGCGCGTTAATTGATAATGGCTTAGTAAAGACAATTGGAGAAAAATCTTATGGAAAAGGTATAATGCAAAGTGTATTTAGATTATTAGATGGAAGTGTTTTGAAGCTTACAACACAAGAATATAATACACCAAATGGAACTAAAATACAGGGAATTGGAATTACTCCAGATTATGAAATTAAAGATGAAAATACAGATGATGAAATAGATAGCGTACTAGAAAAAGCAGAATCTGTTGTAAAAGGGGAAGAATAAAATGTTGGAAGTGAAAAACGTAACGAAAGAGTTTGGAACGAAAAAAGCTGTAAATAATCTTTCATTCAAATTAGATAATGGAAAAATTCTTGGACTTGTTGGAAGAAATGGAGCTGGAAAATCAACTACATTTAGAATGATTTTGCAGATTATTGAGCCAACAGAAGGAGAAATTTTATATAATGGAAATAAAATAAGCCAAGAAACTTTAGATAAATTTGGATATCTTCCAGAAGAAGGAAGCTTAATTCCATCTTATACAGTTTTAGAACTTTGCGAATATTATGGAGCCTTGAAGCTTATGGATTCTAAAGAGATTAGAATAAAATTAGTTAATTGGCTTGAGAAATTTCATATTGAAGAATATTTGAATAAGAAAGTAAAAGACCTATCAAAAGGAAATAGACAAAAAATTCAATTTATAGTTTCAAATTTGCATGAACCAGAATTTTTAATATTAGATGAACCATTTTCTGGATTAGACCCTATAAGTGTAGAAGAATTAAAAAAATGTATATTAGAGTTGAAGAGTCAAGGGAAAACTATAATATTTTCTTCACATAGAATGGACCATGTTGGTGAGCTTTGTGATGATTTAATTATTTTAAACGAAGGAAAAACTGTTTTACAAGGTAATCTTAAAGAAATTATTAAAACTTATGAGATAGATGGTAAAACAAATAATAGTGTGAATGATATATTTATTCATGCGACAATGGAATCAGAAAATAGTATAGAAAAGGAATAAAACTATGAATGTCAGAAAAGTCAAGGAAATTATTAAATTTGATGTTGAAAGAAGTATTCAAAATAAATGGTTTGTTATATTAAATATTTTAATGTTTATTTCAATTTTAATTGCAACAAACTGGTCAAGTATTTCTAAATTTATGGATGAACATAATATAAATATTTCTAGTTCAGATGAATTTACAATTCAAGTTTTAGATAATGAAAATTTAGTTTATAGCGATATAGAAGAGGCTTTTAAAGATGAGAAAAATGTTAAATTAGAAAAAGTTGAGGAAAATAAATATTCAAAGGAAAATATCCCAGATGATGATTTAATTTTGCTTGAAGTAAAGTCAGATGAAAAGAAAATTTTAAATTTAAAAGTTGTATCAAAAGAGGGTGTTGATGGTAATATTTATGATGAGCTATATGAAGTATTAAAGGAAGCTAGAAGTAAAATATTTGCTCAAAAAGTTGGCGTTACTGTTGATGAATTAGAAGTTTTAAATGAAGAGTTAAAATTAAAAAGAGAAATGCTTGGAGTTGATGCTGAGAATTCTGATACTAAAGAAATGATAAAACTAATTTCAACTATGGTGGTTTATGTATGTTTAATATTTGTTTTATCAAGAATTGCTAGTGAAATAGCAAATGAAAAAGTTTCAAAATCAATAGAATATGTAATGACAAGTGTTTCAGCAAAGGAATATTTGCTTGCAAAAGTTTTGAGTTCAACAATTACAATTGTAATTCAATTAGTTTATACGGTTATATATTACATGATGGGCAATATGATAGCAAGTTTAGTTGTTTCAGCTAATAATGAAGGAGCTACACAAATTTCATTAGATATTATTGGAAAACTAGACAAAAGTGTAATTAGCTATATTTTAGCAATGATGGGATATTTAATATTTACGGTATTTTTAACAGCATTAATGCAAGCAGCGCTTTCTAGTAAAACAACTAGTGTTACAGAAGCTGGAAATACAACAATGTTATTACTTATGGTTGTTGTAGTTTTATATGTTTTAAGTAACGGAATAATAAATCCATATACTAAAGTTACAACCTTAATGTATATAATTTCATGTTTACCAATAGTGTCAACATTTTTTGTACCTTCAATGATGATAATTGGTCAAGCTACACCACTTCAAATTGTAATTTCATTTATTGTTTTAATTTTATCAATTCCACTTATATTTAACTTTTGCGCAAAAGTATTTAAAAATGGAATTTTAGATTATACATCATCAAAGAAAAGAGGGCTATTTAGTCTAAGAAAAAATAAAGAAAATGAAAATCTTTCTTTAGCTGAAAAGCAAGATATAGAATTAAGAAAAAGTAAAGCAAAGAAATTTGCATTTACAATTGGAATGGCATTAATATTATTTGTTGTTTTAGAAACTTTAAGCAGTTTAATATTAAGTTTCATACTTCCTACATATCTAGCAAAATATTTTGATATGTCAACGATTTTAGTAATTGAAAATTCAATAATTTTAATAATTTCTTTAGGATTAGCAAGTGGATTTATAAAGCTTTATTCATCAGATATAGAATTTGATAGAACTGAAAAAAAGTCTTTAAGCGGAAATCAAAAATTCCAAGTAGTTTTTATAGGAATTGCGATAATTTCTATAATTCAAATTTTATTAAATTATTTATATGAAAAATTTGGAGTAAGTGGAGATATATTTGAAAGCGCTGGAATTGCTCCACAAAAAAGTTTTATTGGAATTATAGTATTTATTGTTGGAATGGCTTTGGTCCCAGCGATTTTTGAAGAGTTACTATTTAGAAAATGGATTTTAAATACTTCAAAAAGATATGGAAATTTATTTGCAATAGTGTTTTCAGCAATTCTATTTGGAATATATCACTTAAATATTAGTCAAGGAATATTTGCATTTTTAATTGGAATTTTGTTTGGAACTATAGCTGTTTATACAGGTGGAATTAAATATACTTGTTTGCTTCATTTCTTAAATAATTTATATGCATGTTTAGGAATGATTTTGGGTATGGATTCAATTGGATTTAGCTATGTAACTGATATTATTTTAGCAATTTCAGTTATAGGAATAATTTTAATTTTAAAGAATTTACCTAATCTAAAAAAGATTAAAAAGGAAGAGCTTAAGATAAATAAAGACTGTAAATATTTATTACAAAATTATACATTTGTAATTTCTATGGTTTTACTTGTAATAATGTTTACAGCAACTCAAAATATGTTAGGCTAGAAAAAATTGCAAAATTTTGTAAAATAGTGTTTCTTTTTTGAGAAATATATGATAAAATACAAATGTACGAAATGAGATATGGGAGGTCTATATTATGGAGATAAAAAAATGTGTTCGTTGTGGGCAATTCTTTGAAACAGTAAATGATGTTTGCAATAATTGTTTAGCTAAAGATAATAAAGATATTGGAAAGTTAAAAGATTATTTTAGCTACGGATATGTTGCTGGAAAAGTTAGTTTAGGGGATATTTCAAGTAATACTGGAATTACTATAAAAAATCTAAATAGATTAATAGAAAATAGTGAATTTGAAGGTGTATATGTTCCAGAAACTTTAAGTCAAAATAATAATATAGACAATAAAAAAGTAGTTGCAAAAGTTTAGGAATAAGTTAAGAAATTAAGTTAGTCTAAGATTACTAAAGTTTTGTAATCTTAGACTTTTTTGTTTTAAATATGAGAAAGGATATAAAAATGGATATTTTAGAAGAATTAGAGAAAAGAGGGTATATTGAGCAATTAACACATGAAAAAGAATTAAGAGAAGAGCTAAAAAAAGGAAGTGTAAGCTTTTATATTGGGATAGATCCAACAGCAAATAGTATGCATATTGGACATTTTGTTGCTTTAATGGTAGCTGCAAGACTTCAAAAAGCTGGACATAGACCTATAATTCTTATGGGTGGTGGAACGGCTGCAATTGGTGACCCTAGTGGAAGAACAGATATGAGACAAATGCTTACAAGAGAACAGTTAGATGAAAATGTTCTTGCAATAAGAAAGCAAGCTGAAAGATTTGTTTCTTTTGAAGGTGAAAATGCTGCAATAATTGTAAATAACAAAGATTGGTTATTAGATTTGAAATATATAGATTTTATGAGAGATATTGGAAGTAAGTTTACAGTAAGTACAATGCTTGCTCAAGAATGTTATAAAAATAGACTTGGAGAAGGTTTAACATTTTTTGAAATGGGATATCTTTTACTTCAAAGTTATGACTTCTTATATTTACATGATAAATATAATTGTAAACTTCAAATTGGTGGAAATGACCAATGGTCTAATATCTTAGGGGGGGTTGACTTAATTAGAAAAATAGGAGCAGAAGATTCTTATGGATTAACATTTAAACTTTTAACTACAGCTGATGGAAAGAAAATGGGAAAAACTGCAAAAGGTGCTTTATGGTTAAACCCTGAAAAAACATCTCCTTATGAATTTTATCAATATTGGAGGAACATAGGAGATACTGAAGTTAGAAAAGTATTAAGCTTATTGACATTTTTACCAGAAGATGAAGTTGATAGATTATCTAACTTAAAAGATGAAAAAATAAATGAAGCTAAAAAGATTGCAGCTTTTGAAATTACAAAATTAATTCATGGAGAAGAGGAAGCAATAAAAGCAGAAGAATCTGCAGAGGCTTTATTTGGAAATGGTGGAAATTTAGAGAATATTCCATCTGTAAAATTAGAGAATAAAGATATTGGAATTTTAGATGCAATAGTTTTAGTTGGTTTTGCCCCATCTAAAGGTCAAGCAAAACAATTAATTGCAGGTGGTGGAATTTCATTAAATGACGAAAAGATACAAGATGTTCAATATAAATTAGAGGATAAAGATTTTAAAGATGGATTTGCAATTCTAAAAAAAGGTAAAAAAGGTTTCTACAAGCTTGAAATATAAAAAATGTATTGACAAAACTAAAAAAAGTTGTATAATATTAAGGTGTATCGTGTTTTGCCTAAAAAGGAGGTAATACTATGTTAGCTAAATGGTGGAAAAAAATAGCTTTAGCGATTTGTATAATTGCAATTTTATTTAATATAACATACAAGTTAGTACATAGAACAAATCTAAAGGCTGAATTTGAGGCTGTAAGAGGACAAGATGCAATTAAGTTCTTAGAAGATGACAAAAATAAATCTGTTATTGATGAAGGGAACTCTAAATAAAGAATAAAGTTTATTTTATCAAATATAAAAATTTGGTATAAAAAGGAGGGAAATTTCAAAATGAAAGAAGGACTACATCCAAATTATGGTGCTACTACAATTACATGTGCTTCATGTGGAAATGTTATGCAAACAAATTCTACAAAGCAAGATATAAAAGTTGATATTTGTTCAAAATGCCATCCATTCTGGACAGGAAGTTTACAACAACATACAACTGGTGGTAGAGCAGATAAATTTAGAAAAAAATATGGTTTATAAAAATGATCCCGTAGGGATTATTTTTTTTGAAAAAACACAATAATTGTGAAAAATATGTGAAAAAAGTATTGAAATTAAAATATTTTTTTGTTATACTATAGTTCGTGTGTAAGACACACAACGTCTAGGAAAGGGAAGATTAAAAATGAAAGATTATTTAAGAAAAACTAAAATTGTTGGTACGATAGGACCATCTAGCGAAACAATTTTAAGTGATTTATTTGAAGCAGGCTTAAATGTTTGTAGAATTAATTATTCTCATGGAAGCTATGATGAACAAGAGTGGAAAACAAACGAAATAATTAGAATAAGAGAAGAAAAAGAATTACCAATCCCGATGATTCTTGATATGAAAGGTCCAGAGATTAGAACTGGTATGTTATATACTGGAAAAAATGAAAAAATAAAAATCGAAGATGGACAAAAATTTATTTTAGCAAATGAAGATATTGTTGGAAATGAAGAAAAAGTTTCAGTTTCATATAAAGAATTATATAAAGATGTTAAACCAGGAACAAAGATTTTAATTGATGATGGTGCAATTGAATTAAAAGTTGATGAAATTGTTGATAAAGATATAGTTTGTACTGTAGTTCATGGAAATCCTTTAGGAAGTAGAAAAACTATGAATTTACCAGGAACAACAATTAGATTACCAGCTCTTGCAGAAAAAGATATTAATGACTTAAAAACAGCTTGTGAACATGAATATGATTATGTTGCAATTTCATTTGCTAGAAATTTAGATGACATTGCTCAAGTTAGAAAAGTATTAGATGAAAATGGTGGAAAAGATATAAAGATAATTACTAAAGTTGAAAATGTTGAAGGTCTATCAAATATGGAAGATATAACACTTACAGCTGATGCTCAAATGATTGCTCGTGGTGATATGGCTACAGAAACAGATTTCACAGAACCACCAGTTATGCAAAAAAGATTTATTAAATTATGTAATAGAAATTATAAGCCAGCAATTACTGCTACTCAAATGTTAGAGTCAATGATGAATAATCCATTGCCAACTAGAGCTGAAGCATCAGATGTTGCTAACGCTATATATGATAGAACTAGTGCTATAATGCTTTCAGGAGAATGCGCTATGGGTAAATATCCATTAGAATGTGTTAAAGCTATGGATAAAATTGCTAGAAGAGTTGAGCCAGAAATTAATTATTGGAAGAGATTTGATGAGAAAGATAAAATTGAGTTAAAAACTTTAGAAGATAATATTATATATTCTGCTTGTATAATTGCTAAAAATACTCATGCAGATGCAATTGTTGCATATACTCATACAGGTGATTCTGCTAGACGTTTAGCTGGTATGGGAGCTGGATGTCCAATTTTAGCTATAACAGATAATAAGAGAACTTTCCGTCAATTAGGATTAGCTTGGAATGTTCATCCTGTTTATGTTGAACCAAAAGATTCAATAGATAATACAGTAGAAGCTGGACTTGAAAAATTAAAAGAAAAAGGAATTTTAGAGTCAGGTGATAGAGTAGTTATTTCAGGCGGACGTAACTATTTAAAAAATGCAAAACTAAGCAAAATGATTGGAGGATATGTGGAAATTTAATGCATATTAAGTGCATTAAATTTCATGGAAAAATTTACAAAGTAAATTTTTACTTCGAAATTTCGTGAAAAAATATTTTTAAATTGAAATATAGAAAAACATTTAATTGAACTTTAGTTCTTTTAAATGTTTTTTTATTTAGTGTAAGAATTTTATTAATAATTGTAAAAAATCTTGTAAATATAAAATAAACATGCTAAAATTAAATTTACATAATTTTATATTTTAATATCTTAATTAATTTTTATCTTTGATTAGTTCAAATCAATAATTCCAATTAAAACATTGACAATACGTAACGTATAATATATAATGAAAAGGAGGACTGATATTTAATATGCCTTTAACAATGACCCCAAAAGAATTGGTGAAAATATTAGAGAAAAATGGATGGTCTGAAATAAAACAAGAAGGTTCTCACAAAAAGTTGAGAAAAGAACGGACAAGAAGATTTAATAATTCCTATGCATAATAAAGATATACCAAAGGGCTTATTGCACAAAATTTTAAAACAAGCTGGGCTTGAATAAATTATTTATAGATATATAATAATAAATAAGGAGATGTGATAAAATGAAAAAGAGTATGTTAGTGACATATCCAGCAATTTTTACTTGTGAAGATAATAAATATTGGGTAAATTTTATTGATTTAAAAGGATGCTTTAGCGAAGGAGAAACTTTAGCTGAAGCTATGGAAAATTCGAAAGAAGCTATGGGTTTGTATTTAGAAGATTTAGAAAAATATCCTAATTGTACAACTGATTTAAAAAATATAAAATTAAAAGATAATGAAGTAGTTTCTTTTGTTAGTATAAACATGGAAGAACATAAAAAGAAATATGAAAATAAGTCAGTAAAAAAGACTTTATCAATTCCAGCATGGTTGAATACTATTGCTGAAAAAGAAAATATAAATTTTTCGCAGGTATTGCAAAAAGCTTTAATGGATATTTTAAAAATTGATAAAGTAAAGAAATGATGATTAAAATTAAGCTAGTTTTATATTAGTAGAAGTTATAAACTTAATTTGTTAATAAAAAGTTAACAAGTTAAGTTTATTTTTTGTATCATTTTTCCTTAAAGAGCATAATATAAATAGAAATTATACTTTTTAGGAGGAAAATGTAAATGTGTGGAATTGCTGGAATTGTTAATTACAAGAAAGATATTAAAGAACAAGAAAAATTGATTACTGAAATGTTTAATAGTTTAAGTAAAAGAGGACCAGATGAAAGCGGATTTTATATGGAAAATCATGTAAATTTAGGCCATAGGAGACTTTCTATTGTTGATATTGAAAACGGAAAACAACCTATGACTTATAAAGAAAATGGAAATACATATACAATAGTGTATAATGGTCAAATTTATAATAGCAATGAGTTAAGAGAAATTTTAATAAAAAGAGGGTTCAAGTTTAATGGTCATTCAGATACAGAAGTTTTATTGAAAGCGTATGTTTATTATGGTCAAGATGTTTTAAAGTATCTAAATGGAATTTTTGCTTTTGCTATTTGGAATGAAAGAGAAAAAGAATTGTTTTTAGCAAGAGATCATTTTGGAATAAAACCTTTATATTATACAATTAAAAATGGAAATTTTATTTTTGCTTCTGAAATAAAGGCAATTTTAAAACATCCAGATGTTAAAACTCAAATTGATAATATAGGAATTTGTGAGTTATTTGGAGTAGGTCCAGCTCATTCTCCAGGTAAAACGCCTTTTAAAGATATATATGAATTAGAGCCAGCTCATTTTATATTATTAAATCCAGATATATTATATAAAAAAGAATATTGGAAATTAGAGCCTAAATATCATAGTGATGATTTAGAAACAACTTGTGAAAGAATAAGAGATTTAGTAGTAGATTCAGTAGAAAGACAACTTCAGTCAGACGTTCCATTATGTAGTTTATTGTCAGGTGGTTTAGATTCTAGTATAATAACTGCAATTGCAAGCGAGAAATATAAAGAAGAAGGAAGAAGATTAGAAACTTTTTCAGTTGATTATGTTGATCAAGAAAAAAATTTTGTAAAAAATGATTTTCAGCCAAATCTAGATTTAGAATTTATAAATTTAATGGTAGAAAAGTTTGGTACATCTCATAGAAAAATTATTTTAGATACTCCTGAATTATTTGATAAATTAAAACAGTCAATGATAGCAAGAGATTTTCCACGGAATGGCAGATGTAGATTCTTCATATTTATTATTTTTTAATAAAATCTCTGAAACAAATAAAGTTGCGCTATCTCGGTGAATGTTCTGATGAAATTTTTGGAGGATATCCATGGTATTTTAGGGAGGATAGCCTTTCAAGTAATACTTTCCCATGGTCTTTAGCAATAGAAGAAAGGCAAAAGATATTAAATGAAGGAATTGGAAAAAAGGTAAATTTAAGAGATTATATTCAAAGTGAATATGAAAAAAGTTTGTCAAGAGTGGAATTTTTAGATACTGATAGTGAAAACACTAAGCTTCATAGGAAATTAATATATCTTACTTCAAATTGGTTTATGCAAACATTATTAGATAGAACTGATAGAATGGCTATGCAAAATGGTTTAGAGGTAAGAGTTCCATTCTGTGATTATAGAATTGTAGAATATGCTTGGAATATTCCTTGGGAAATGAAAGCTTATAAAGGAAGAGAAAAAGGAATTTTGAGAAAAGCTTTTGAAAATTATTTACCAGAAGAGATAATATATAGAAAGAAGAGTCCATATCCAAAAACTCATAATCCTAATTATTTAGAAAAAGTAAAAGGTGAGCTTTTTAAAATAATTACAAATAAAAATAATAAAATTTCTTCTATATTAAATGAAAATTATATAAAAGAAATTTTAGAAACAGAAGGAAAGGCATTTTCAAGACCATGGTTTGGTCAGCTTATGACAGGTCCTCAACTTATGGCATACTTAATTCAAGTAGAACAGTGGTTAGAAATTTATAATCCAGAAATTGTTGTTTGATATATGTCTTGATATAAAGTAAAAATCACTTTGGATTTAGAAATAAATTCAAAGTGATTTTTTATGGAAATTTTTATCTGAATAAAAAAATAACTTATATAATGAATAATCTTGTAAAAAAATGAAAAAAGTATTGACACTTGCGCTGTTCCGTAGTATAATAGGACTTGCGTAAGATAAAGCGATGAAGTAGAATGTGGCTACAACCTTGAACT
Organism: uncultured Clostridia bacterium; assembly: GCA_947625415.1. Classification (GTDB taxonomy): domain Bacteria; phylum Bacillota; class Clostridia; order TANB77; family CAG-508; genus Scatovivens. Next base: position 1,575 of record CANQOG010000027.1, on the reverse strand, counting down.
TACAAGGGATGGAGGGAACTTCTATGGAGTATGTCTTGGCTTAGACCGGGCGATAAGTTTGATTAACTTTAAAATTAAATTTATCCAAGGAAAACTTTAATATTGTGAAAATACTAAAGAAAAACTTGGATTTTATAATGGTGTCATACGAAACACTAGGAAACGTTAACAACTTATTGTTTGCCATAACAAAATTTAAAGGAGGAATAAAAAATGGCAACATCAAAAACAGTAGTAGGAAATGGCAAAATTAGAATAAGATTAAAAGCTTATGATCACGTTGTTCTAGAACAGTCTGCTGAAAAGATAGTAGATACTGCTAAGAAAACAGGAGCTAAAGTTTCAGGTCCTATTCCATTACCTACAGAAAAAGAAATCGTAACAATATTACGTTCTCCACACAAACACAAAGATTCTAGAGAACAATTTGAAATGAGAACACATAAAAGAGTTATTGATATTCTTTATCCAACACAAAAAACAACTGATAGTTTAATGAAATTAGAATTACCAGCTGGTGTTGATATTGAAATTAAATTATAGTACAGGAGATTAAAGAGGTTGGAGAGTTAGACCTCAAAAAGACCAAGCTACATTATTTAAAATTAATTTTCAATCAAAGCGAGTATTTTTCAGATTGATGAGCAAGAAAGCCGGAGGAGTATAAAAGAGTACGTTGAGGATTTTCGAAGAGAAATCAAGATTGAAAAACGAAGCTTTTAGTGGAAATTTAGTAGCCAATAGTAAAGGAGAGAAAAAAGTAAATGAAAGCAATTATAGGAAGAAAAGTTGGAATGACTCAAATATTTGATGAAAAAGGTTTAGTTATTCCAGTAACAGTTATAGAAGCTGGTCCTTGCAATGTAGTTCAAGTTAAAACTGTTGAAACAGATGGTTATGATGCTGTTCAATTAGGATTCGGCGAAGTAAAAGAATATAAAGTTAACAAACCAGATATGGGCCACTTTAAAAAAGCAAATGTTACAGCCCAAAAACATTTAAGAGAATTTAGAGTAAAAGATATGTCAGAAGTTAAAGTTGGAGACGTAGTTAAAGTTGATAGCTTTAGTGAAGGAGATATAGTAGATATTCAAGGTACATCTAAAGGACATGGTTTCCAAGGTGTTATTAAACGTCATGGACAATCAAGAGGACCTATGGGACATGGTTCTATGTATCATAGAAGACCAGGTTCAATGGGTTCTACATCTACACCAGGTAGAGTATTTAAAGGTAAAAGATTACCAGGACATATGGGTGTAGAAACAGTTACAATTCAAAATTTAAAAGTTGTAAAAGTTGACTTAGATAAAAATGTTATTTTAGTTAAAGGTAGTGTACCTGGAAATAAGGGTTCAATATTAAAAATAAAACATAGCGTTAAGGCTATAAACTAGGAAAGGAGGAGACTTGAAAGATGCCTAAAATAGATGTATATGACGTTGATGGAAAAAAATTAAAATCAATGGAATTAAAAGAAGAAGTATTTGGAATTAAACCAAATGAAGCTGTTGTTCATAGTGTATTAGTTAATTATTTAGCTAATCAAAGACAAGGAACACAAAGTACAAAAAC
>CANQOG010000026.1 GCA_947625415.1 uncultured Clostridia bacterium | reverse complement strand
CACAAAATCAATTTAGGTCATATTTCAGATATTCATTTTGAAATATTAGATTTAGTTAATGAATTTGAATTTATGACTTCAAGACAGATTTATCAATTACTAGAACAAAAAGGTGTTGATGTAAAATCACAAGATAAAATTAATAATAAGTTAGATCAATTAGTTAAGTCAAAAATTTTGACTAGATATTTCTTTACATCTGAAGAGGGAAAAGGAATATATAGAGTTTATTGTTTAGAAAAAATGGGAAAATATTTACTTACTTCAAAAGAAGTAGAATGTCATTGGCAACCAACAGATAATACTAAACCAGTTGGAATGATTAAAAAGAGATTAGCTGGAAATCAAATAATAATTGCTTATGCTAGAAAATCTAGCAATTTTGAAAGCTATAGGGTAAAACCTGTTATTACAGCTAAAACAATTAATAAATCATTTAAACCACATGGAGAAGTTACACTTGGAAAAGATGGAAAGGAAATTAGTTTAGTTTTTGAGTGTATTAGACGTGAAAAAGACTGGGATGTTAAATTAACTGAAAGATTAAAATTATATAAAGATTTTTATGAACATTTCCAATCTGGTGATTCTGGATATAAAATTCCACCACAAATAATTTTTGTTTGTGAAGACGATAAACATATGGTGGAAGTATTTAAAGAAATTGTTGTAAATAAAATTGATATTGAAAAAATAAAATATTATTTTACAACAGATTTGAAACAAACAAGTTCATCTTTAGAGAAAACTCTAGTTGAATTTGTTGTAGATGAATCAACTGGAAAATATAAAGCTAAAAATGTTGAAATTAAGTTTTTAAAATAAAATAAAAAGACCTTCGTTTTGGAGGTCTTTTTATTTTATTAATTATTATCATTATCACTATTTTTATGTTTGTTAAAATCCTCAATAGCTTGACCTAAAGATTTATCAACTCTAATAGGATTAACATAGTTTGAGCCAACTCTATTAAATTCAAAGGTTCTATTTGGATTTCTAGCAATTGGTCCGTCATTATTTGGATCATCTTTATCTAAATTTCCAAAATCTATTTTTGAAAAATTAAATTTTTTCTCTTCATCTTCAGAAGTAGAAGAAACTCCTTGAACAAATTTTGCAAAATTAAATTTCTTTGTTTTTTGAACTTCTTTATACCTAGAATCTAGGAAATCAACTTTAGATTTTCCAACTATATTTTTTCCTTTTAAGTCTTTGGTTTTATAGATAATTTGTTTAAACTTTAGTGACTGAATTTTACCAGCCATATAGTTTTTAACCCATGAATATTTGATATTTTTATAAGATTCATCATAACCTGGATTTTCATCACCCTTTTTAGCATCCATTGTATGATAATCATTTGAAAATGTCCATTGACGTTTATCACCAAATTCTTCTTGCCACCATTGATTATCTTCAGGAGTATTATTACCAAATACCATTTTTGTTGTACTGTTTGCAGTAATTGTTTGTCTAGTTTCACTCTTATCAGTACCTAATTGAGCTAAATTTTGAGAAGATACGATGGCTCCAACTCTATATTTTCTATATAATGTAAAGATATCCATTGTTGACTGAGTAATAAATGGAGTAAACTCATCAATATATAAGAAATGAGGAATTCTTGTTTTTTCTGTTCCTGGTCTTGAAAGAACTGATTGTTGCATTAATAATAAGAAGAATAACCCGAATGCTTTTTGAGTTGTTTGTCCTAAATCTCCACGTCTTGTACAAATAAATACGATTTCTCCATTATCTAAAACTTCATCATAATTTTTGTTTTCAAATCTATTGCAAAGAATATTTTTTACTCCTGGGTATCTTAATAACTTTTCTATTTGAGCAGCTGGATTTGCAATAATATCAGTCATTTTTTTAGCATTCTCAGAATCTGAATAAAAGTTTTTCTTTAAATAGTTTAATTGCATTTGATATTTTTCTCTAAGTTCTTCATCTTCTTCTAAAACTTTTGCAGTTTTTTCTACTAATGAAAAATCATTCATTAAATTGTATAAATCCTCAAGAGTAGGAAGAGCGCCATCATTTACTTTTGGATAAACGACTTTTAATAATATTACTAAGTTTTCAACAGCTTGATTTGCTAAACTTATTGTTAATGTGTTTACTGAATTATTTATATTTGTATAATTAGGCATATCAGCTGTATATAATCTATGTAAAATTGCTGAAACAGTTAAACTTGCTTTAATTGGATCTTTATATACAAAAGGATTTAAACCAATTGAGCTAGCATCATTTGGGTCTATTACACAATATGAAAGACCAAAATTTTCAGCAACCTCTTTCATACGAGAAATTGATTCATAATCAGGAGCCATATATGTGACACCACAATTCTTGTATTTATAACCATCTTCATTAGAGCTTAAAATCATTTTTGACATAAAAGCTTTGTATAATTTTTCTTTATTTGTATTTGGAACTAACATATTTAAGTTAAAATGTTCATTTAGATATTCATTTGAATAAGGATGTGAAAGTGTGGCAAGACCTGTTCTTAAAGCAGTATATCCCATTTCTTTAGAAGTTTCTCTAAAGAAAAACATTTTTTCAAAATCTCTTGCAATCATTGGTTCAAAAATCATTGAAGTTTTTCCAGAGCCAGATACACCTACAACTAAAGTTGATTCAAAACGTCTAGATTCTGGTGTTTTAATAAGTTTTCCACTTTCAGAGTCTTTACATAGAAACATTTCACATGTATAAGGTCCCCAACCAGTTTTATTATCTGATAAATCAATTCCAGGACAGTCAAATACAGAATCACGAATATCTTTAGTATCATTAACTGTAAAGTAATAAAATTTAAATACTTTGAAAAATGAAATAATAGGGAAATACCAAGCTGTTGCAGCAAAAGCAGGTTTAATTAACTCATAGAAGTGGTCAAATATATATTCATAATTTGGAACAGAGAAGAACAATATCCACTCTATTTTATTTATCCATTGTATAATCATTGACAACACTACTACATAAAAGCCAGCTACAAATATATAGAGAAATGATAATTTCTTAAAATCTTCTGTAACAAACTTTGAACTAAATGAAAATTCAAGCGCAAAAATTAAACAGGCCAGAGCAAAAGTATATTTAATTGGCCCCCAATAATTTACGGCCATTCCTGTTGCACCAATAAATATTATTTCTATAGCTCTATCTATAACTATATATAATGAAAATAATACTAAAATATATGTTATAAATGTATTTCTATCTGTTTTTAACTTACTTAAAAATTTGTCTATATACTTCATTTTTTCCCCACTTTCAATTTTTACAATTATACATATCTATTATCCTACAAAATTGGAAAAAAATCAATAGTTTTGGGGAATAATCTTTCAATTTTTGAATAGTTTTTTTTAGTAGATTAGAAAATGGGGGAAGTATAGTGACAAAAAGAAAAGAAAGCTTTTTACAAGGAATAATTTATTTAATGACATCTCAAGTTATAATGAAGGTTTTGGGAATGGTTTATAGCTTATATTTAACAAATAAAAAAGGATTTGGAGATGAAGGAAATGCAATTTGTATGGCAGGTTTTCAAGTATATGCTTTATTCCTGGGTATATGCTCATTTGGAGTTCCGAATTCAATTTCCAAAATGGTTTCGGAAAGTTTAGAAATTGGTGATGAAAAAAATTGCTTTAAAATTATAAAAATTGCTTTAGTAGTTTTTACAACAATGAGTTTTATATTTTGTATGATTTTATATTTTGGAGCAGAATTTATTTCAGTACATATTTTATCTATTGATGCAAGTGAAGATATTTTAAAAATATTAGCACCATCAATAGTATTTTCAGCTGTAGAAGCTGTATTTAGAGGATATTTTAATGGTATAAATAAAATTTCGATTTCAGCTAGAAGCTCTGTTTTGGAGCAAATATTAAAAACAATTTTTACTATTATATTTGTAGAAAAAGTAGGAGAGCTTACAAATTTTGATACAGTTATTATGGCAAAGGTTTCTATGCTTTCAGCAAGTCTTGCAACAATTTCAAGTTTTTTATATTCATTTATAAAATATAGAAAATTGAGTAAACTTAAAATAAGTAAAATTACTCAAAACAAAAGTACAAAAAGAATTTTATCAGAGATGTTATCAATATTGATACCACTTTCAATTACTTCAATGTTTATGATTTTAGAAAATAATATTGATTCAGTAACAATAGTAAGACTTTTAAAAGAGAAAATAGGAGAAATTGAAGCAAGAAAAATTTATGGAATTATTACTTCAAAGGTAAATTTACTTTTGAATGTTCCACTTGCTTTAAATGGAGCTGTTTCAGTTTCATTAATACCAGAAATTTCAAGAAATGTAGTAAAGGCAAATAATCAGAAATTTAAAAGAAATATAAAATTTTCTGTTTTAATAACACTTATTATTTCAATTCCTATAATGATTATTTATATGTTTTTCTCTAAAACAATAATGAATATACTTTACCCTAATGCACCAAGAGGAGCAGATTTGTTAAGCTTAGGAAGTTTAAGTATTGTTTTTTCTTGCCTTACTCAAAATATTTCAGGAATTTTGCAGGGAATTGGAGATAGTAAAACACATTTATATGCAGTTATGACAGGAATGGCGGTAAAACTTATTTTAAATATTATTCTTATTTCTAATGTAAATATTTTAGAAAAAGGAGCTTTAATTAGTACGCTAGTTTCAGATACTTTAATATTTTATATAATGTATAGAAAACTAAAATGGAACTTTAAAGTTTTGAAAAACAAAAGTATACAGAAAGGCTTTGAGCTCTAGAAAAAGAGTAAAAATACAAAAAAATAAAGACTATAAAAGCCTTGAAAAATAGGCAATAGCTGAAAATCATATAAAAAATTGAAATAAAAATTTTGAAAAAAATTAAAAATAAAAGAGGGAATTTTAACAAAATTGGCGAATATTCATAGTGTAGAAGCAAAAAGCTTTTACATACACAAGTCATTTAGGAGGTAATTAAAATGAACAAAGCTGAATTAGTAGCAGCAATCGCTGCAAAAACAGGAGAAACAAAAAAAGCTGCTGAAGAAACAGTAAACGCATTCGTTAGCGTAGTTACAGATGCATTAAAAAAAGGAGATAAAGTTCAATTAGTTGGATTTGGATCTTTTGAAGTTAGAAAAAGAGCAGCTAGAAAAGGAAGAAACCCACAAACTAAAGAAGAAATTAAAATACCAGCTTCTAAAGCTCCAGTATTCAAAGCTGGAAAAGCTTTAAAAGATGTTGTAAACAAATAATTTTAATTTGTTAATATATAAAAAGGCTTACTATAAGGTAAGTCTTTTTAATTGTATAAATTTTAAAACTTTACTTGACATTTTTTTTGTATGTAGTTATAATAAAATTAGTATAAATTAGATTAATTTTAAATTATGGAGGGTATGGATATGGAATTTAATCAAGAAAATATAGAAGCTATTTTAAACGATGGAAAATTTGTAATGACAACTAGTGGTTTAAATAATAGTATGGAAAAATTGCAAGTTATGAAAGAAGAAGCTATAAAAGCAATTAAAGTTGTAATGCAACAACATCCAGAAGCTTCACATGATGAAATTGTTCAATTAGCAATAGAAGAATTTGAGAGAAGTCAACAAGAATTAAGCCAACAAGCTCAAGAAGAAAAAGAATAATTTAAGTAAATAGAAAGTTTTATTTATTACAAAAGATAAGGAGGGAATATTTTTGGAAACAGTTATTTCAAATGATGATAGAGTTGCAATAGCAGAAGTTGATTATATAATACATCACATGAATGAAAGATATTTAAGCAAAATTCCTCAAAAACTTCAAGATTATATAACTATTTTAAAAAAGAGAAATGTAAAAATATATGTAGACCCTAGAGTTCCACTTGAAAGTCAAGGGCTCAAAGAGTTTACACTATATTTTTTAATGATTTTAAACTTAAAATACTGGTGTGATGATCAAAGAAGAAAAGATATTTTACTTATGATGGAAAATAATCAAAGAAAATATGACGAAAAAATTAATAATATATTTGAAAATGCTAATTCAATTTCAGGAGATAGTGAAGAAGCAAGACCTATAAATAAGCCTAGACAAATAATTGTTACAGGTTCACCTACGTTTCCAGAAAAAACAGATAATTTAGAAACTCCTAAAAGTGAAGAAGTTAAAAATGATAGTGAAACTTCTGAAACAACAAATGCTTTAAACGATTTAGCTAAAGAAACAGATGCAATGACAAAGGTAGATAAAGATAGTTTCTTTACAAAATTTATAAATAAAGTAAAAAGTTTTTTTGTTAAAAAGTAAGCAAATATTGCTTACTTTTATTGTATTTATAAAGGAGAATTTGAAATTGAAAAAGAAATTACTATATTTCTTTATTTTTTTTATTGTTATTATTATTTTAATTTGTTTTATTTATTATAAAGCAAAAGGCAATAGAAAAAATATTGCTTCAGGAAAAGTTAACGAATTTATTGTAAATAATATTTTATATTATTCGTCTGCAAATGCGATTAGTAACACTACGAATTATCAAAATCCAGAGTGGAATTTGAAAGTATTTCAATATACGGATATTGTTATTTATTTGGATAGGCTAAATCAAGTAAATGAGGATAATTATATAACATCTCTTGAAATTTCTAATATTAAGCTTGCTAAAGAAGATGATGAACTTTATTATATAAATCCTAAATTAATAGGAAATAACTCTTTAGATTTAGATTCAAAAATAGAAGATAAGCTAGAATATACAGTTATAAATGATGAAAATAGTGAAAATACTCAAAACTATAATATACCAATATTTTATCAGGATTGTTCTAATCCAATTACTTTGAGATTTATCAATTATTTAAATAATAATTATAAAGTTCCAAGTGAGAGGTCTTTAACCTATAATGGTAGTCTTATAAGAGAGTTAGGTCTAACGGTTCAAGATTTAGATAATAAAATATCTTTTGATTTAAACATAACAGTTAAATCAGGAAGAGAAAAATCTAAAACACTTGAATTAGAAATTCCTTTTGAAAAAGGTAAAAAAAGTATATTAGACGGAGATTTTGAAATAAAATTAAAACAAAATATTGAGTTTTAGAAAAGTAAAAATTTACAGTTGATTTATAAAAAAATTATAGTTAAAATTATATATATAAGAAATTAAGGAGTAAGCAATGAATAAAAAAAGTAACGAAAAATTAATAGTTATATTTACAATTGTTTTATTTTTTGCATTGCTCTATTTTTGCGCAAATTTGTTTGATTTGCTAGAATTTAAGAAAGTACAAGCAGTTTCTTCAGAAGGCTTTATTGATATTCCTAAAGTTCTTAAAAATAAGAATCCTGTTAATATTGCTAAAATTATAGAAAACAATAAAAACATAAATATTAGAGAAGAAATGATTTATGAGGAGCAAGATTTAGAATATAACACTGAATATATAAATAATGATAAATTACCAAGTGGAACAATTCATGTTTCGCAAATTGGAATAGTTGGAAGCCAAGATGTAATTACAATAAAAAGATTTGATGGAGAAGAGCTTATTACTGAACAAATTGTTGCAAGTAATATAAAAAAAGCTCCAATAGATAAAATTGTTGAAGTAGGAACTGGAAGACGGAATAAATAGTTATAAATTAAAAGCAGGAGATACCACTTATGTAACTCCTGCAAGTTTTCCTATAATGTTGGAAGCAAATTTAGAAAGCCAAAAAATTTCTACAATTCAAAAAGGAACAGAAGTAAAAGTTTTAGAGGTTTTTGACAATGGTTGGAGTCGTATACGTAGTTCATTTATAACAGGATATGTTCTTTCAGAAGGGTTAAGTAATATAAATCCTATAAATATTGAGCAAGAAGGAGAGAATATAATAAATGAACTTTCAAAAGAAGAATTACTTTCAAAATTATCATTTGATATGAATATAGGTGAGCCTAGTGGGTTAAGCTTAGAACAGTTTGAAAAAATTTTAAGTAATAATTCAGCTGATAAAAATAAGATTTTTGAAGAAAATTGTGATTATTTTTATTATGCTGAACAAGAATATGGTATAAATGGAGTATTTTTAGCAGGTCTTGCAATTCATGAAAGTGGATGGGGAACATCAAGTATTGCTCTAAATAAGAAAAATTTATTCGGATATCAAGCTTATGATGGAAGTGCATATAATTCAGCAAAACAATTTTCTACATATTCTCAAGGAATAGATTTAGTTGCTCGTGTTTTAGTTAAATATTATTTAAATAGTAATGGCAAAGAAATTTTTGGTGGAGATATTGCTGATGGTAGATATTTTAATGGTTCAACAATATCTGGAGTTAATAAATGTTATGCGTCTGATTCAAATTGGGCAAATGCGATTTATAATATAATGAAGGGCTTATACAATAATCTATAAAAAAAACAATGTTTTGCAAAAATTTTCAAACTTTTTTACAAAATTCGGTTGATATTTTATGAATAATATTGTATTATTATATATGTAGAAATTTATCATGGACGAATAGGGAAATAACCCAAAGGAGGTTTACATATATATGAATTTGTTGAAAAAAATAGGAGTAATGGTATTAATTGCTTTAGTTTTTATGAGTAGTTTTTACATAGCTCAAGCAGAAACTGAAATTCCACAAACAGAGGGGATTCCATCAGATCAAGAGCAGATGGCTGATTCTGAAACTGCTGAAACACTGAAAGAAGCAAAAGAAAATGTTTCAGACAAGTTAAAAAAATATGTTGATGATTATGGCTCATATCCTTACGGAGTTGCAGCTTACATATTAAATACTATAAGAATTTATAGTATTCCATTTTGCTTTGTTGGAATTGTAGTTGGTTCTATTTATCAATATATGCTTGGAATTAGAAAACTGGACATAAGAGATAAAGGTTTTGCACTCGTAGTTACATTTGTGACGATATTACTAATATGCCAAGTATTACCTTTGATTTTCGCAATAGTAGTAAATGGTTGGAGGGGTTAACAAATGAAAGTTTTATTTGCAGTAAATAATGATAAGATTTCTGAGGCAGTAATTAAGAAGTATCCAAAAGATTACAGAGAATTACTATCTTATAAAAATGTATATTATTTTAATGCAATATTAAAAGAAATACAAAATGATAAAAGTTATGATAGAATTGTTATTAGCGAAGATTTAGAGCCTTTTGTTAATACAAATCATGATTCAATTGATAATTTTTTATTTAGTCATTTAGATAAGATAAGTGATGAGGCTCAAGGAAATGATGGAAAAGAAATTTCTATTATTTTAATATGTTCAGAGAGAAGAACATTTGGAAGCAATATTTTAAATAAATTATTCAGTATTGGTATTTATAATGCTTTGATTGGAAATGATAGAAATATGGAAAATCTTTGCAAGTTAATTAATAGACCTCGTACTAAAAAAGAAGCAAAGATTTACTATAGAATAGATCAAGCTACTTATGAGTCTGCTATAGATAGTGGAGAAGTTAGTGAAACTGAAATTCAAAATATCTTAAATCATTTTAAAAAGCTTGGAAATAATACAGAAAGATATACAGATAGTTTTAATAATATTGCTGGTCAATATACAGATGACCAATTAAAATTAATTATAAATGTTTTACCGATGAAGGTTAAGGCTGTATTGGAATCAGAATGTCAAAAATATCAGATGCTAATGGGAACGTCTAGAGAAGAAAGAAGAAAATCTGTAAGTACATCTGAACCTGGAATAAGAGTTAATACAATTGGAAGTGGTAGAGAAGCAAATATAAGTGGTCCAATTGTTATTCCATCTGGTGTAAAGAGATTTACAGGTAGTTCAAGACCAGTTATACCAAACAACACTGCTCAGAGACCTCAGACTCAACCTAATATTCAAGCTAGACCTACTACTCAAACGCAAAACACTGTTCAACAAAGACCAGTACAACAAGTATCTCAAAATCCGCAAGTTCAAGCTAGACCTCAAGGACAAGTTAGACCACAGCCACAACAAACTCAAAATGTGCAACAACCTCAGATTCAGCAACAAGTTCAAAGAAGACCATTTGAACAACCGGCTGATGCGCCAGTTCAAAGTAATTTTGTAAGTCAAAGACCAACTTTTTCTGGAAATGGACCAATAATTCCAAGTAATGTTGCTAAGACTGCTACTGTTAGTTCTATACAGTCTAAACCAGCTTCTGTTGTTAAAGAACCAGAGAAGAAAGAAGTTGAAATTCAAGGTTTAGAAGATTTAGATGATGAACAATTAGACCAAGATATTCCAGAGGTAGTTGAAGAAGTAGAAGAACCAATAGATATAAGTCCTGTTAAATCAGAAGTATCTCAAACTTCAGAACATAAAACAACTGGTCAAAGATATACAGGAACTATAGCGCAAGTAAAAAGAACTTTGATTGCTAGAAGAAAAACTACTCCAGTAGGAACAACAAATACTGTTCAGGCGCCAATAACCCAACAGCCTGTTCAAAGAAATGTTAATCCAATAGAAGAAACTGTAGAAATAGAAAATGAAGAAGCAAAACGTGGTAGAGGAAGACCTAGAAAACCTGTTACAGAGCAAGAAATAAAGCCAAAAGGAAAAAGGGGAAGACCTAGAAAAAATCCTATTGCTGGAGATGATGGAAGTTTAGATAATTTATTAGGCGGATTAGGAAATTCAACTGAAGATGTTATGATGCCAGGTTTAGAAGATGATTTGGATTCTACTTTACCAGGAGTAGATGATATAGATAATTCAGATGATGGAATGTTACCAGGACTAGATGATACAGACAGCTCAGATGACGGAATGTTGCCAGGACTAGATGATACAAACAGTTCAGATGATGGAATGTTACCAGGGTTAGATGATACAGATAGTTCAGATGACGGAATGTTACCAGGACTAGATAGTACAGATAGTTCAGATGACGGAATGTTACCAGGACTAGATGATACAGATAGTTCAGATGATGGAATGTTACCAGGTTTAGATAATACAAATAATTCAAATGATGGAATGTTATCAGGTTTAGATGATATAGATAATTCAGATGATGGAATATTGCCTGGAGTTGAAGAAGATGATGGAGAAGAAGTTGATGTAAATAGCCTTCTTGCTGGATTAGATGATGATGGTGATGGAAATTCATCATTACCAGGATTAGATGATACAGATAATTTAGATGATGGAATGTTACCAGGACTAGATGATACAGATAGTTCAGATGATGGAATGTTACCAGGACTAGATGATACAGATAGTTCAGATGATGGAATGTTACCAGGATTAGATGATACAGATAGTTCAGATGATGGAATGTTACCAGGATTAGATGATACAGATAGTTCAGATGACGGAATGTTATCAGGATTAGATGATATAGATAATTCAGATGATGGAATGTTACCAGGTATGGAAGAGGATGAAGAGTCAGTTCTTCCTGGAATGGGATTTGATAGTGAAGAAACTGATGAAAATCCTTTTGGAACTCAATATAGTAATTCACAAAATAATGTTAAAACAAATGCTATAGAGAGTATAAAACCACAAATAGATTATTCAATGTCAAACTTAAATAGTTTATTAAGTAAAGACAAAAAAATAGTAACTTTTGTTGGAGCTACTAAAAATGGAACATCTTTCTTAATCAACAATTTAGCATTGATGTTTTCTATGATGGGTGTTGATACAGCTATTTTAGATATGACTCAGAATAAAAATTCATATTATCTATTTACAGATAGTAGAGAGGAATTAAGAAAAATCGCTTATACATCTCTTAGTAAATTAGAGAATGGATATGCTGATGGTATTAAATTTAATAAAAATTTAACAGTTTATACTGGTTTGCCATCAGATGGAGCTGTTTATGAAAATGCTGAACCTATTTTATCAACATTAGTTCAAAATCATTCTCTTGTATTAATAGATTCAGATTTTACAACTCCACCAGCATATTTTGCAAGTAGTCAAGAAATTTATTTAGTACAATCAATGGATATTTTAACAATTCAGCCTTTAACAGCATTTTTAAGAGAGTTAAAATTCAAAGGCGCATGGGAACCAGAAAAGGCTAGAGTTGTAATAAATAAAGAAGTTCCAATTAGAATTTTAAGCAATAAAACAATAATTGGAGGAATGTCTAGATATAACGGACCAGATATGTCTGTTATGACAGATTTATTTAATAAAGATATGGTAAAGGCTTGCTCAATACCATTTGATGAAAAAGTATATGCAAAATATTTGGAAACTTTAGCAACATGTAAATTAAGTATAAGCTCACTTCCAAAACAATTTAGGGCTAAACTTCAAATACTTGGAGAAATGGTTTATCCAAGATTAAATAGTAAGACAAGTTATAGTCCATCTCCAATGGGTGGAGGATATGCTCCACAAGGAAACGCATTTTCAAGTGATACTAACAATACTTTAAATAAAATGAAGAAAAAATTCTAAAAGGTAAGAGAATATAGTAGAGGTGAAAAAACTTGATAATATTAATAATCTTTTTATTAGTTGCGGTTATAGTAACATTAATTGTATATAATATGCATATTCAGAAGAAAATTGAATCTTTTCAAAATTTAAATGAAAGAGTAACTAATTTGTCTGTTTTACAAGATTTTATGAAACTTGCTGGAGAAGAAGATTCAGTTGAAAACAAACTAAAAAGAATGAATGAAATTGTTATTGAAAAATATGATATTAAATATTCTACAATAGTTGTTTTTGATGGTTCAGAATATGTTATAAAAGCTTCAAATGTTGATCCAAAGCATCATGAAACTCTATTAAACTTACATAATGAAGAGATTTTTCAAGATAGCGTAAATACTGCAACACCAAAATATGTTACAATAGATAATGAAAATGAAAAATTACCTTATCAAAAAGCTGAAATGGGAAGAGCTAAATCAGCAATGTTTTTTCCTCTATACATAGATAATATCTATATTGGTTATTGGATAATGGAAAGTGGTCAAATGCATGCATTTGATAGAACAGATACAACTATAATAGAAGTTGTAAAAGATAATATAATTTCTGTTTTAAAAACAGTAGCATATCAAGATACAATTGAGAATATTGATAGAATTGATGCGAATACAGAATTACATTCTGCTGAATATTTGTATGGAAGGGCTAAAAATATAATAGATGGCTATCCAACAAGCAGTGTTTGTATGTTTAGAATTGCAAATATTGAAGAAATAAATGAAAGATATGGAAGACATACTGGAAATTATGTAATACAAGAAATTGCTAAAATTGTTAGACAAAGAATGGCTAAAGAATATATTTTTGTAAGATATATGGGACCAAGATTTGTTATTGTATTTTCTGGTGTTGAAGAGGGCGCTGTTGAAGCTTTCTTGAAAGATATGAAAGATGAGATGGAGGAGCTTGTTATTCTTCCAGAAAATCAAAATGTTCAAGATGATAATCAAGAAGTTAATGAAGAACAAGTAGATGGAGCATCACCTTTAATTAATATGGTTGTTTCAACATATTATAAAGGTACAGGTGTTGAACAGTTAACTAAAAAATTAGAAGAATATATAGAATCAGCACCAAAAAATGAATACCAAATTAATTTTATTTAAGGGGGTAACTAAATATGGCTATTGATAAAACAATGAGTTTTAAGGTAGAAAAAGATAAAAGCTTAAGAGCAAAAGAAATTCTAAAAGAAGTTTATCAGGCTCTAGTTGAAAAAGGATATAATCCAATTAATCAAATTGTTGGATATATTTTATCAGGTGACCCAACATATATAACAAGTCATAATGATGCTAGAAATCTAATAAGAATGATTGAGAGAGATGAGCTTCTTGAAAAAATGGTTAAATATTATATAGGGTTAGAGGACTAATTTATATGATGAGAGTTCTCGGAATTGATTATGGAGATGCTAGAGTGGGACTTGCAATTACAGATAGCTTAAAAATTACCGCTCAAGGCTTAGAAACTGTTGATTTTAAAGGAAATGATAAAATTCTTTTAAAGCGACTTGATGAAATATTTGAGCAATATGAAGTAGATACTATTGTTGTTGGAATGCCATATAATATGAATGGTTCAAGTTCTTTTAGAGTGGAAGCAACAGAAAAGTTTATTCATAAATTGAAATGCAAATACAATAAAATGAAAATTATTACTGTTGATGAAAGACTTACTACAGTAGAAGCCCATAGAACTATGAATGACCTTGGAATAGATAAAAGGAAAAAGAAAATGATAGTTGATACAATTTCAGCCGTATATATTTTAGAAAAGTATTTGAACATGGAACAAAAAAATTCATAAAATGTATTGCAAAAAAAAGTATTATAGTATATTATAAATTTATACTGATGATAGAAAAATAATATTAGAAAAGGAGAATAGATACAATGGATGAAGAAAATTTAGATGAGAACATTATAATCTTAAATGATGATGATGGAAATGAGGTTAAATTTGAATTTCTTGATTTAATCAAATATGAAGATGAAGATTATGTTGTTTTACTTCCAGTTCCAGAAGGAGAAGATGACGAAGATGGTGAAGTCGTTATTCTAAAACTTGAAGAAACTGATTCAGAAGATGAGGAATCTTATGTTAGCGTTGATGATGAAGAAACCTTATCAGCAGTTTTTGATATTTTTAAAGAAAAATTTAAAGACGAATTTAATTTTGAAGGTTAATTTAAATAGGGGGAGGGTGGAAAATCCTCTCTTATATTATTTTATGCAAAAGAAAGGTAATTAAGATGAGTATTTATAGTTATATGTTAACAATTTTAGGAGTCGTTTTTTGGATTTTTAGAGCGATAATAACAGCTATGTATACAAGTGGGGCAAATCCTTCAATACAACCATTAAATTCAACTTGGGAGATAGTTCTTCTATTTGCTAGTATTCCATGTATGATTTTAGTTATAAAAAGAAATATAATTGGTGCTGCTTTATATGTTGGTGTTTATGTTTCATATTTCGGAACAGCTTTATACAATACGTTAAATCATGTTGCAGATACTTTAAATGCAGGTGGACAAGTTGATATAATTATGTCTATAATAGGAATTGTAATTCCGGCTTTAACTTTTATTGATATTTTATTTAATAAAAATAGAAAAGCTTTTCTTGGTGGAAAGAATGATACTGACTGGTATTATAACAATAAAGATTATGATAGGCAATTTGATGAGAGAGCAGATAGAAATCAATATAAAATTAGATAATTAAAAATTAATGAGCTCTTAAACTTGTAGTTTGAGAGCTTTTTTAGATTAAAAAAATTTAATGCTAAAGGGGCTTATATGAAGAAATTTTTAAAGGAATGTTTTACTAATTTAAAAAGCAATTTTTTACTATTAGTTTCAGTATTTTGCTTAATAATTTTGAATTTTCAAGAGGAAAAATTAATTGTATGTCAGATAATATCAGCAATTCTAGTATTTGCTACTTTGTGTAGAGTAAACGATGTATTTGGAAAAACTAAAAGTTGCAATAAAACTCTAAAGATTTTAGCAGGAATTGCAACAGTTGGAATACTATTTTTTACTGGATATAATCTTTATGATATTCGATTTCCTTTTGTTTATGCTTTTACAAAAATGACAGGAAAAGAATTTACGAGATTAATATATATTGGGATGATTGTTTCAAGTTTTTGTGTTTATACATTGATGGTTTTATTGTATAGTTATTTGCAAAAATTATTTAGTGATGTATTAAAAACTATGTCTAAATTTGAAAAAGCTATATATATTTTAATGATTTTATTTTTAATATTAGTTATTTTTAAAACATATACAAAAACAAATGCTTTTTATGATGATGAATATATTTATGATGTTATATTTACAAGCGATATTGGGGCAATAATTGAAGATAATGCATTTATAAATTTATATCATATAGAAAATGATATCCGTCAACCATTATTTGCTGTTTTTGCAATGCCATTTATGGGAATTGCTTATACTGCTTCACTTGTTTTTCCATTTTTTTATCCAATAAGTGAAGGAATATTTATTGGTATAGTTCAAGCTTTATTATTGTTATTTGCAAATATTTTACTTGCTAATTTATTAAAATTAGAATCTAAAACTAGAGCAATTTTTGTAGTTTTAGCAATGGCTTGTTATATGAGCATATTATATACTTTTGTTATAGAGCAATATGTTATTGGATACTTTTGGTTAATAACTTGTATTTATGCTATTTGTAACAAAAAACAAGATAGTTTTGTTTTAGCTGGAGCTGGTGGAACGTTGCTTACTAGCTTACTTTTAGCTTTTTGGATTCCAAAAGATTTTTCATTTAAAAAGTTTGGTAAATATATTTTAAATTTAGTTAAAGTTGGACTTGTCTTTATATATTTATTTTTTATTTTTGGAAGATATGATACGATAATGCCTGAAATGCTTGAAAAAAAGCAAAAGCTTTTTACAGAATTTTCTGGTGATGATGAGGATAAAACAAAAGTTGATTGGGATGGAAAATTAAAGCAGTATACAACTTTTGTTGAAAATTGTTTTATAACTCCTAAAATGGAACAATTAACTAGAGGAGATGGAAAAGACTATATTTATCAAGCAATACATGTAAAAGAGGTTAAAAATTATAGTTATATTGGAATTTCTATATTTGCTATTGCAATATTAGGTTTTATAGTAAGTAGAAAAGAAAAAATTTCTCAAATAGCTTTAGCTTGGGCTTTATTTTCACTTGTACTTTTAGGAATTATTGGTTGGGGTTCAGGTGAAAATGGAATGATTTTATATATTTTATATTTTGGATGGGCATTTTTGACTCTTATATATCAGTTATTGATTAAAATTTGTGAAAAACTAAAGTTTAAGTACATACTAAATGTTGCAACAGTTATTTTAATATTAGTTTGCGTTATAGGAAATTATAAAGGTGTAATGGATTTAAGAGGTTTTGCAATAAATAATTATCCTGCAAGTTATGAGGATAAAAGTTGGAATTGAAGTACGAAAATATCGTACATTTAAAAATTAAAGTACAAAATGAGAAAATGAGGGAAACAGATACATTAGATACAAAAGGAATTTTAAGATTAATTGAATCCGTTCCAAGTTCTAAAGCAGAGCCATTTAAACTTTGGTTGGCAAAATTAGGAGTGAGTATGGGAATAATATCATTAGCTAGTGGTAGTTCATGTTGGAGAGGTTTGGACTATTACAAAAATAAAAATGTAACAGAAATCAAAAAGATAAACGAAAATGAATATTTAAGTGTAGTAAAAGGAACTAAAAATTATAATGTTTATTTAAATATTAAGCATCCAAAAAAATCTACATGTGATTGTCCTTTGGCTAATGGAAAAAATATAATTTGTAAACATATAATTGCAACATATTTTTGTGTTATGCCAAAAGAGGCTATTAATTTTGAGGAAGAACAAATAAGATTACAAGAAGAATATGAGAAAGAACTAGAGAATGAATATAATAAAGTAATTGAATGTTTGAATAAAATGTCAAAACAAGAATTAATTGAAGAATTAATTCAAATTTTTGATTATGGTCCTGAATGGATATATGATGATTTTGTGAAAAGAAATGTATAAAATCCGTCGAATTTGACGGGTTTAGAAAAGAACAATTCTCTTTTTAACTGATAAATGATAAAATTTTAGTTAGAAAGGGAACGGTATAAAAATACGAATGGTATAGATATATGTAAAAATTAAAAAGTAGGTGAAAATTATGCCAAAAAATAATGATGAAAAAAGTTTTAACATAAACTGGTATCCTCGGACATATGGCAAAAACTAAAAAAGAAATTATTAATTCTATGAGTTTAATTGATATTGTTATAGAAATATTAGATGCTAGAATTCCACTTTCTAGCAGAAATCCTGATATTCAGTCAATTACTAAAAATAAAAAGAAGATAATTCTTTTAAATAAAATAGATTTAGCAGATGAAAAGAAAACTCTAAAATGGAAGGAATATTTTTCAAAAGAAGCTGATTCTTGTTTATTGACAGATAGTAATTCTGGAAAAGGAATTAATATGGTTTTGAAAAAAATCGAAGAACTTATGGAAGAAGATAAGAAAAAAGCTAGTTTGAGAGGAAGAATTAATAAAACTACAAGAGTTATGATTTTAGGAATTCCAAATGTTGGAAAATCTTCTTTTATAAATAGAGTTGCTAAAAATAATAGACTAGAAGTTGCTAATCGCCCAGGTGTTACAAAGCAGAAACAATGGATTAGAATTGGGAATAATCAAGAGCTTTTAGATACACCAGGAGTTTTATGGCCAAAATTTGAAAGTGAAGAAGTAGCTTTAAATTTAGCTTTTACAGGTACTATAAAAGATGATATTTTAGAAGTTACTGAAATTGCTTATGAATTGGTAAAAAGACTTGAGAAATTTTATCATATAAATTTATTTGAAAGATATAAAATAAGTGAAGAAGAGTGGAATGAGATTAAAAATTTGCAAAATCCTGTTTATGAACTAATAAAAATTATAGCTAGAAAAAGAGGAGCTATAATTGCAGGAGGAAAAGAAGATATAGAAAGAGTTTCTAAAATTGTTTTAGATGATTTTAGAAATGGAAGAATTGGAAAAATAACTTTAGAAGAGGTTTAAAATGGATATATTTGAAAGAGAGAAAGATATGTTAGATGTAAAAATGTTATCACCACTTGTGTGGGCATATATTGGCGATAGTGTATATGAATTATATATAAGAACACATCTTGTAAATAATTCAAACTCTAAACCACATAAATTACATATAGAAACAATTAAATTTGTTAAAGCTGAAGCTCAGGCTAAAATTTTAGATAAAATTTGGAACAAACTTACAGAAGAAGAACAAGAGATTTTTAAAAGGGGAAGAAATACAGAAAATCATCATCTTCCAAAAAATGGAAATGTTGCAGATTATAGTCATGCAACAGGTTTTGAAGCTTTAATTGGATATTTATATTTATCTAAACAAGATGATAGACTAAAAGAAATACTAAAATTATGT
Source organism: uncultured Clostridia bacterium (assembly GCA_947625415.1). Taxonomy (GTDB): domain Bacteria; phylum Bacillota; class Clostridia; order TANB77; family CAG-508; genus Scatovivens. The sequence continues at coordinate 1,912 of CANQOG010000026.1, read as the reverse complement.
ATTGACTAAAGCTAAAAAATATGGTATAAATAAATAGCTGTTTGAATAATATTTGGCCCCTTGGTCAAGCGGTTAAGACGCCACCCTCTCAAGGTGGAATCATGGGTTCGATTCCCGTAGGGGTCACCAACGAAATTTATTCAAGCAGTGTTTTTTTATGTCTTTTTGTAATTTTAATTTGTTGATAAAAAAGTATATTTGTTATATAATAAATATGTGAATTGTGAATTTTAAAATCTAGATAGAAAAATAGAAAAACTAAATTAAAGATTAAGGAGGAATTGTATGAGCGATAGAGAAAAAGCAATTAATATATTAAAAACATTACCAGAAGATATTTCATTAAAAGAAATATTAGAAACATTAAATTTAATGTTTGAAATCAATGGTAGAATTGATGATTTAAATATTGACGAAACCGCTACAACAGAAGAACTTCTAAAGGAGATAGAAAAATGGTAGTTAAATGGTCAAAATATGCGATTGACGATTTAAAAAACTATGTACAAAATTCAAAAATCTATGCGACTGGGAAGTTAGAAAAATATATTAACAATTTAGTTCTATATGTAAATGATTTACAAACATCTCCATTATTAGGTAAAGAATTTTATACATATAAAGAAATAGAAATTAGACAATTATTATATAAAATGCATAGAATATTTTATTATATTTATGATGATAGTATTATAATAATTATGGTTACTCATACATCAAGAGATTTGACTAATATTATAAAGGCCATAAAAAGAATTTTATAAAATGCAATACAAATATAAAAATTAAGATGAAAAAGTTAACCTTTTTCATCTTTTTATGTATATAATCTTCCGGCTGTGCCGGTAGTACCATAGGCTTTAGCTTTGTAGCAAAGCAACTCCCTTCATGATATAATATCAATATGTTTCGACGCAAAATTGATAAAATAAAAAATGAAGGGAGTTGCATATCATGAATAGTATATTTAGTAAAGAAACAAAAGGTGATGGTACTATATATGATACAATGACAAGTTTATCACATACAAAGTGGAATTGCAAATATCATATGGTGTTTACGCCTAAATATAGGAGAAAAATTTTTTATGGACAAAAAAGACTAGAAATAGGAAAAATATTGAGAGACCTTTGTGATTGGAACGAGGTGAAAATTATAGAGGCTGAAGTATGCCCAGACCATGTGCATATGTTTGTATCAATACCACCGAAATTATCAGTATCAAAATTTATGGGAATATTAAAGGGCAAAAGTAGCCTCATAATTTTCCAAAGATGGTCAAATTTGAAATATAAATTTGGTCAGCGAAGTTTTTGGTGCCGTGGCTACTATGTAGACACGGTAGGAAAAAACGAAAAAAGAATAGCAGAATATGTAAAGAATCAATTGCAAGAAGATATGATGTATGATCAAATAAGTATAAAAGAATATAAAGACCCGTTCAACGGGTCATAAGAGATGCATGCGTCAGGACAGCTATGAGCCTTGAGGCTCTGCTTGTAATATAGCCTTTTAGGCGTTATAAGTAAAATACCCCCAGCTAAGCCGGGGAATTTTATTTTTCAAAATGTTGTATTTGTTGATATGAGCTAATTTGAAAGAATTTTACACTTTTCGACATTTTTAAATATTTTTCATTTTTGAGATTTTTGCAAACAATTTTGCACACTATTCTGCACACCAAATTTTTTTGAAGAATCTTTTGAAAGTATTGCTACTATTTGAGTTATGAAAAAATCACATTTTATTTTTGCACACCAAACCTACTTTTGCCAAAAAGATTATATAATTTTGCACACTAATTGAAAATAGTGGGATATAAAAAATTTGTTAAGTCGGCAAATGAAAAAGTAAATGCAATTCTGTAAAGTAAATGCAAGTTGTATGAAAAGATGCAATTTAAAAGCAATAT